>JBAXED010000003.1:0-83150 GCA_037140615.1 Prolixibacteraceae bacterium | reverse complement strand
ATCACATTAATATTCATTTATTTATGGACGAATCAAAAAATGAAAATAGAAACAACCGCAGAAAATTTCTTAGGGTAAGTTTTCTGACGGGATTATCGGCTGTTGCTGCAAAAACAGTATTCGCTGATATACCGGTAGATCCGGAAAATGAAACCGGCGAAATGATTACTTTGCTTTCACCCGATGGGAAATTGGTCAAAGTGGCTAAGGAAAAGATCAACTACATGGAAAAATATATCTCCCCGGAAGCATCACGTCAAGGGATTCCGCACCGCAAATTCGTGATGGTCATTGATCTGGCCAAATGCAAAAATGCAAGAGTATGCGTGGAAAAATGCCAGAAAGCTCACCATCTGCCTCCACATCAGGAATTTATGAAAGTGTATCTGATGCAGGAGTCCGAAGAGTCAGCCCCATACTGGATGCCAAAACCTTGCTTCCACTGTGATAAACCTCTTTGCGTAAGTGTATGTCCGGTAGGCGCTACTTACAAGCGGTCAGACGGAATTGTCTTAATCGACAACGAAAGATGCATCGGATGCAAATTTTGCATGACCGGCTGTCCCTATTCTGCCAGACAATTTAATTGGGCCGATAGTCCATATTTGCATGTTGATCAGCCTTACTCGCCTGAAACAAGCGTTCCCGGCAAAGAAGGAACAGTGAGCAAATGCGATTTCTGTCCTGACATGATCAGAGATGGAAAGATGCCTCATTGTGTAACTGGATGTCCGATGGGTGTTATCTATTTTGGCGATCAGCTCGAAGACATCGTCACCAACGGTGATGAAACAATTCGCTTTTCAGAACTAATTGCCGCCAGATCTGGTTACCGTCACCTGGAAGATTTGGGAACCAAGCCAAGCGTTTACTATTTGCCCCCTGTCAACAGGCAGTTTCCGGTTGATCGCGGTTTCGACCACGAAGACGAAATCAACCAACGTTACAAAGATGTTCCCTATGTGAAAAAAATGCATAAAGACTAAACCAATCCATGGAAATTAACAAAAGAAAACAGGAGATGCTAAAGGAATTTCTTCCGCATCTCGAAAAAACGAGCCTTGTCTGGTATGCTTGGGTCATATTTTTGTTCGGAGCGATATTTTTAGGGATTTATTGCCTGGTCCTTCAGATTCTCAAAGGTCATATCATTACCGGAATGCGTGACAATGTTGTATGGGGAGTCTACATCGTCAATTTTATCTTTTTTATGGGAATAAGTTATGCCGGTGCCCTGGTTTCGGGTTCGATGCATCTGTTTAAAACAAGCTGGCGCGGCCCCATTCTGAGAATTGCTGAATTAACCACGATCATAGCTTTGCTCATTGGTCCTTTGTATATTTTGCTGTGTATTGGCCGACTCGATCGTTTACCTTTCCTATTCATGTATCCGCGTATTCAGTCACCAATTACCTGGGACGTAATCGCCATCACGACCGACTTATTTGGATGTTTGATCTACCTCTATCTATCATTTATCAGAGATTTTGCCTTGATGCGTGACTCCAAAGATATCAATCTGCCCGCATGGCGAATCAATATCTACAAAGCCCTGGCACTGGGTTATCAGGATACGCCTACCCAAAGAAAACGTATCAAGAATGTCACCAACATCATGTCGGCCATGATCATCGCCATTGCGATCATCGTGTATTCAGTCTTGGCATGGATCTTCAGCGTAACCTTGCAACCAGGATGGCACAGCACAATTTTCGGACCTTATTTTGTGATAGCAGCCGTCTTCTCAGGAGCAGGTGTAATCATCATTTTAATGCGTGTTTTCAGATCCATTTATCACCTTGAAAATTACATCACCAAACAACATTTTGTGGGGGTCGGAATGATTCTGATGATCCTCTCCATGTTTTTTGCCTATTTCACCTTTAGCGAATACCTTACAAAATGGTACGGATCTAAAAAACTAGATGACAATCTGATTCAAATTCTCTTCACCAAATATTTCTGGCAGTTTGTTTTCTCTAATTATGTGGGAACATTGTTACCTATCATTGTAATGGGCATCCCTAAGTTCCGTACCATTAACACCATCACTTTCGCTGCCATTATTGCTGTTTTAGCCTTGTGGATGAACCGTTACCTGATCGTTGTCCCAACATTAGAAACACCCTATATGCCAATCCAGGATACTCGTCCCGAATGGATACTTTACAAAGCAACCTGGATCGAATGGTGTCTGACTTTCGGAGGTGTTGGGACTTTCTGTCTGCTTTTTACATTGGCAGCAAAATTTATCCCAATCATTCCGATATCTGAAGTTGCTGATGCTGAACTCGAAATGAGTCATGCCATCACTCAGAGTCAGGAAAGCCTTGATGCCGCTCAGGGAAAAACAACAAAAAAACATGTAGTACTTAAAAAGGAAGACCATGACCAATAAAACCAGATTTTACAGACAAAGTCTGATCCTTCTCCTTTGGATTATTACAGCATCCCTACAACTCGTGGCCCAGAACACTGCTACTACCCTGGGATTGAAAGCGTTGAAAAACAGTGATGAAAGCCGCATATTCAATGTGATCCTAACGGGTGAAGGCGAAACGGGTGCAATTCCTATTTTTGAGGCAAAGGTTGATTTCGTTACCGTTGCTGATGGCAAATCAGAAATATTGGGTTCGGTTACCACCAACAAAGATGGGAAAGCAACCTTGAACCTGGCAAAAGGAACTCATTTTCTGAAAGACAAAGAAGGTACAACTGTAGTAAAGGCGAACTTTAAGGGGCAAGGAACTTTGAGTAATTCAGAAGCTTCAGTTAAGTTTAAGGAACTGAATCTTCAAGTAGCACTTGAAGAAAAGGATTCACTGAAATCTATTCAAATTAAGGCCTCTGCAGCAGGTCCAAACGGCGAAGTTATTCCATTAAAAGAGACCAATTTTAACCTGTATGTACAAGGTCTGTTCTCAAAACTTAAAATTGGTGAATGCTTCGTAGATGCCGGTGCTGGCACTTTCACATTTCCTTCAAATATCCCGGGTGACTCAAATGGAAACCTGAAAATATTTGTTCGCCTGGAAGAAAATGAAGTTTACGGAGACATAGAAAAGGTCGAAAATGCCAAATGGGGAGCCCACCGGACAGGTTTTGTTGAACCTTCCCGTTCGCTTTGGTCTTCAGGAGCACCTATCTGGATGATTACCACCCTTTTAATATTGCTTACAGGTGTATGGTCCCATTATATTTATGCCATCATACAAATGATAAAAATCAGGAAAGAAGGTAAAAAAATTAGCCAGGACTAATGGAATTTCACCTTAAAGGTGTTATATTTAATCATAAATTATGTTTCATTTTCAATCACTATTAAAAACAGATTTAGTATGAAAAAGTTTCTATTTGCAGCTTTAACTATCGTATTTGCAATGAGTTTGTTCTCTTTTATTGCCGCCGAGAAAAAAGCATGGGACATTCCTGCCAAGTACAAAGCCATGAAAATTCAGAAAAAAGGTGATGCAGCTAGTATCGCTCTTGGCAAAACTCTTTTCACCAAATATTGCAAATCTTGCCATGGTGGTGCAGGAAAAGGTGACGGAGCAAAAGCTTCTTCTCTGAAAACAAAAATGGATGATTTCTCAGCTGCTGCTTTCAAATCACTTCCAGATGGATCTAAGTATTTCATGTCTTTCGTTGGTCGTGATGAAATGCCAAATTTTGAGAAGAAAGTTGTTGATGAAGAAGAGCGTTGGGCCATCATCAATTTCATGAATTCGTTATAAATTCAGTTTAGCGGATAGCGAAAGCAGTTGGTTTTGCCAACTGCTTTTTTTTGTACAAAATTTTAAGCCAATTGATTGTCTGTTTAAACCTGACCTTTGCGTTTAAATTTAACCACAATTTATGTAGAAGGAATTTAAATTATTGGTTGGCAAAACATCGAAACTTTTTGATACTATCTTTGATATCGAATTATATCAATTCTTAAATATTAATTTTATTGGATTTATCATGAAAAAATTTCTATTTGCTGCTCTGACTATTGTATTCGCCATGAGTTTATTTTCTTTTATCGCTGCCGAGAAGAAGGCTGCCTGGAAAGTTCCTGCTAATTATACGGCAATGAAGATCCAGAAAAAAGGTGATGCCGCAAGTATCGCTCTTGGTAAAACATTGTATGCGAAACACTGCAAATCTTGCCATGGTGGTGCAGGAAAAGGAGATGGCGCCAAAGCTGCTGCTCTCAATACACCAATGGATGACCTTACAGCAGCTGCTTTCAAGGCAATTCCTGACGGAAACAAATACTACATGGCTCTTGTAGGCCGTGGAGATATGCCTAATTTCGAAAAGAAAATTACGGATGAAGAAGAGCGTTGGGCTATTATCAACTATCTTGATTCATTGTAAATCAAAATTATAGCAAAAAAAAAGCAGTTGGAAAACCAACTGCTTTTTTTTTGCTTAACAGATTACTGAATAATGTTCGGTATCAGGACAGTCTATCAATTGTGCTTTTGACAATTGTCCATGTACCAGGAAATTGAATGCTCCCTTCCGGCAACCAACTCCTCCAAAATTTTGTGATCATCCCATCTGGAATGATAGCTGCAACACTGATCCAATGCCAGGGATAACAACAACCACTCTTTGACGGCCTTCATTGTTAGGTTTTCTACCGCCAGGTTTTTTAGCATTTTGAGATACTTAGGACCAATCATGTCAACATTTGGTTCTTCTCTTTTTAAAATCTCCCTGGTAGTAAAAATATGATCTTCTACCTGAACATACTCGTCTTCGTCCAGTGTTATTGAAAAATTAAATGTTTTTTCTGCCATAATACACCTCCTGAGATTTATTATTTGGATACCACAAGGTAGATATTAAAATTCGAATATTATAATATTTTAATGAAATAATTTAAAAGTCCATTTTTTTACAAATCGGACTTTTCCTATATGAGGATAATTTTTGTCTCCCTATAAGTTCAAAATGGTTAAAATTTAGGAAGAATTTGATTGTAAATTAGATTTAATTCTGATAATTAATCGATTAATTCGCAGTATATAGAACGAAACGATGAGACACCAATACAAACCTTTGCTGCTGCTATCGCTGATGTTTTTCATGGTTGGATCCCTCTTCTGCATGAATGATATCTTGCTGCCTTCGCTTATTACCCATTTTAAACTGAATTATACCCAGGCGACCATGATTCAGTTTACCTTTTATCTAACCTATATAATCTTTCCAATTCCAATTGCCTGGATGATTCACAGATTTGGTTACAAAATCAGCTTGCTCACTGCAGTAGTCACATGTGCGCTGGGCTGCGCCTTTTTCCTGCCTGCAAAATTATTCGATTCTTATCCTTTGGTGCTCGCAGCTATTTTCATCATATCCACCGGACTAACAATCATCAACGTAGCGGCCAATCCATTCGCCTCTTTGCTCGGCGATCCGGAAGGAGCCCATCAGAGAATCAATTTTGTTCAGGTATTTTCCAGAATTGGCTATGCAGTAACTCCGGCAGTTGCTACTTCCCTGATATACAACCAGATTGGAGAGATTAGATACCACTTCCCCTATCTGCTATTGGCCGTAACTTTGCTCATGATAGCCCTTTTGATGTTTCTTTCCAATCTTCCCTCCATGAAACCTGATGAAGATGATAAATTCACTTTAAAAGGAATTATGGCTGAAGGATATTCGCACAGACATCTCTTTTTCGGACTGTTTGCCATGTTTTTCTACATGGGTGCTGAAGCCTGTACCTGTGGATTTTTCATTCCATACCTGAAAACAGTTCTTGGATTTACCGATCAGAAGGCAGCAAGTTACCTTACGCTCTATTATATTTTTACTGCCGTAATGGGCATTCTGGCTGTCTTGATGTTGAAATATGTCAAAGCACATAGGCTTGTTGGATATTTTGGTATTGGAATGATCCTATTTTATATTCTGGCTGTTGCGTTCAACACCGGATACAACGAATTTATCCTGGCAGGACTGGGACTTTTTCTTTCAATCATGTTCCCGACAATATTTAGCCTAGCCATCGAAGACATTGGTTCATTCACCGGTAAAGGATCAGCTTTGCTAAATTTTGCCATCGTTGGAGGATCCGTCTTTCCGCCTATTCAAGGGATGATTGCCGATCAGCATGGTGTCCAGATCTCATACATCATTCCACTTATTTGCTTTGTCATGGTAACTATCTATGCATTCTATTTCACCAGAGAACCCTTGCTTAGAAGAAAGTTGAGAACTGAGAGTTGAGAGTTGAGAGAACGAAGAGTGAAGAGTGAAGAAGATGGGAAGATGGGAAGATGAGAATGTGGGAAGATGGGATTGCAGAGGCTTTACTTTAGGCACTTTAGTCACTTTAGTTCACTTTAGGCACTTTAAGACAAATGACACAATATTTGATTATCTAGTCCATGAAAGATCCAATTAAAACTTATGATGCCCGATGGGAAGTTGACGATTTCGATGATGGTGAAGTGCTTCGGCTATTTGAGGCAACTTTTGGTTATGCGGCTTTGATAGGTATTGACACGCTCATTTTTACACGCGATGCCAGACTGGGTTGTGCCCGTGTCATGGAAATTGGAATTGAAGCGGCTCTAAAAGCAGGTTTTCACGCAATCGCTTGTTTCGATCCCATCAGCACACCCCTCTCCTACTTTGTCGCCATGCAATTGGCTCACAATCAAAAAAAAGCGATGGGACTTACCATTACTGCCTCACACAATCCCAAACAATATGTTGGAATCAAATATACAATACCGGGAGTTGAAGCCATCGGCTTTGATTGCGGTCCAATGGGAGGCTTGACCAAGGTTAAGGAACTTTACCATGCCAGTACCTATGTTCAGGAGTATGGCAAGACAGGCACTCTTCAGGTGATCAGCCATCCGGCGGAAGCCTATATTAAGTATTCCATGGAGTTGGCAGGTGTGCAACCAAATGACTTTAAAGGAATTAAAATTGTTCTGGACACCTTCAATGGATCCGCCGGACCAGAGCTTTACCAGGCATTAACACGCTGTGGAGCAAAAGTAATTCCTCTCAGACTGGTGCCTAATGGTGAATTTCCAACAGGATCACCTAATCCAACAAGTATGAAAAAGATGGACCAGGCGATTGAAGTAGCTGTGAAAGAAGATGCTGATCTTGTTCTGGGAATTGACGGAGATGGTGACAGAATCGTCTTTGGAGACCAAAAAGGGATTTTCTGTGCAGGATTTGTGATGATTCCTATCCTTCACGCTATTTTGACCAAAGAGCCATCGAATAATCGTCAAAAAGTTCTGTATGACCCAAAAGTTAATCCGCTGGCCTTGGCCAAATGGGCTGAATTAAACGCCGAGCCCATACTTTTCCGAAACGGTCATTCGCAGATTAAAGGATACATGAAAGAGATTGGTGCAATTGCAGGTGCCGAGGAATCCGGTCATTTCTACCACAAACTCCCACTTGAAAATTTACAGGTATCCGGTGAAAACTCACTCTTTACAATTTTATTGTTTCTTCAAACACTTAAAAATCAAAAGGATATTCTGGCGAAGGTTCGGCAGATGCAAGATCAGATTTATACTTCAGGGGAATTCAATTATTACTATTCCAATGAGCAGCAACAAGATAAAGCACTTTCAGCTGTCATAAGATTCTTCGAAGACAAAAAGGCAATCATGTCAACCAAGTCCGACGACGGAATTGAATTGGAAGGTACTGTTGTTTATAAAGGGGTAAGGAAAATAAACGGAAGTATCTTACTTGAAAATGAATGGTTTGCAGCCTATGTTCGTACTGCAACCAACGAAAAAGGTATTGTCAGAAGCTATATTTCATCCGGTGACCACTTTTACGGAAAAGGTATAACAGAAAAAGTCATCGGAATTTTGAAAGATGAATTTGGAGGTACAGAGGTGGAATGAAGAGTGAAGAGTGAACAATGAAGAAGAAGGAAGATGGAAAAATGAGAGGGCGGGATCGAAGGGGCGGCTTGCATCCGCCCATTGGAGAAACGCACGGGTCCCCGAGCGTAGCCGAAGGTGGTCCGTCCGATCCGAATGCCTTGAGAAGTTTAGGGTGGAGAGTTAAATGCTAAGATTGGAGAGTTATGAGATTCTATATATAATATTGATAATGTGCGTTATAACTTATCACTCATAACTCATAACTCATAACTCCTTGATTAATTGATTAAATAATGATTTGTACTATGAGATTATTGGTTACTGGATTGAATGGATTTGTTGGAGGAAGTTTGGCGGTGCAGGCAAGTAAAAAATTTGAAGTGCATGGAATATACCATTCAGATACCTCCGGATTACCTGATGAAATTCATTCCTACCAGCTCGATCTGACTGATCGGGAAAAAGTGGTTGCACTTTTCGATCAGATTCAGCCCGATGCAGTGATTCATACTGCTGCCATCGCTAATATTGATTTTTGTGAAAACAACAAGAATCAAGCTTGGCAAGTGAATGTCGGGATTACTGAAACCCTGGCTGATCTCTGTAAAAAAAGCATGGCAAAAATGGTTTTCTGCTCTACGGATACAGTATTTGATGGGAAAAAAGGCTTTTATACGGAGGAGGATGCTCCAAAGGCAGTTAATTATTATGCCCAAACAAAAATAGAGGCTGAAAAAATTGTCCTCAATGCATCTTCAAAAAATATTGTTGCGCGTCTGGCATTGGTAATGGGATTGCCAGTTTTGGGCAAAGGCAACTCCTTTCTGGCTGATACGATCGAAAAACTCAAAAATGGTGATTATGTTACCTTTCCTGAAAATGAAATCCGAACACCAATCGACGTTGTGACATTGGGAGCTGCCCTCACTGAACTTGCAGATTCCGAATTTAGTGGTATCATTCATCTCTCCGGCAATACCAGGATCAACCGTTACAAAATGGCCATTCAGATTGCGGAATTACTAAGTTATGATACCGGCCTTGTAAAAGGGACTAATTCCAATGAACTGAAAGGCAGGGCTCCCAGGCCGGATGATGCTTCCATGGAAAATGGATTGGCTAAAAAAATATTAAATACACCAATGCTTTCCTTGTTGGAAGGGCTGGATTTATCTTTGAATTTTAACACTAAGCTTGACTAATATGAGCAGTATAAAGTATGATCTTGAAATAAAGTTCGGCACTCAATATGGAACAGAGGAGGAAGAGGCCGTTTTAAAAGTACTTCGAAACAATGCACCAACAAGCGGTGACGAATGCATTGCCTTCGAAAAAATGTATGCCGAATATTCGGGTTCACGATATGCCAGGGTTTGCAGCAATGGAACCACGGCACTTTTTCTTTCGATGATTGGGATAGGAATCAAACCGGGCGACAGGGTCCTAACTTCTCCTATAACCTGGATTGCCACAGCAGCGGCACCGGCCACTTTGGGAGCTGAAGTTGACTTCGTAGACATCGATCCTGTCACTTACAATCTGGATCCCAATCAGATAGAAGATAAACTGACACCAAATACCAAAGCAATTATACCTGTTCACCTGTATGGCCAGGCCTGCGATATGGATGAGATCATGGGATTATCACTAAAACATAACTTCACGGTAGTAGAGGATGCAGCCCATGCAATCGGAGCCGAATACAAGGGTAGAAAAGTAGGTACCATAGGTGCTACAGGCTGTTTCAGTTTCCATGAGCAGAAAAACATTTCAACGCTTGGGGAGGGAGGAATCGTTTTAACCAACGACAAGGATATCTTTGAACGAATCTCGCTCTACCGCTCACATTGCACAAGGGTTCATGGTAACAGCACCAAATATTGCAAGCTGGATGAGGAGAAATTTCCGGTAGGCAAGAAATTCTGGTGGCAGGATTTTGATGATTGCGGCTATAATTTCCGGATGACTGATATCCAGGCAGCTGTAGGGATTGAACAACTGAAAAAAGTAGACATGCTCAACCAGCGGCGCATAGATAACGCAGCCTTTATGACGGAAAATTTAAAAGAGGTTACAGGACTTACCTTGCCAACCGTTCTGTCTCACAACAAGCATGTCTTTCATCTTTATCCGGTATTAATTGATCCTAAAGAGTTTGGAATGACGAAAGAAGACCTCATTTACGATCTGCTTCACAAATTTGGTATCAAAGTCGGATTTCATTACATCCCTCTTCATTACTCCACTGCATTTAAAAACAGAGGCTTTAAAAAGGGTCAGTTTCCAAATGCAGAAAAGCTTGGAGATCAACTGATTACACTACCAATTAATCCTCGCCAGACGCCTGAGGCATTGGAATACCTTGTAAAAAGTATCAAAGCGGTTCGTTCTTAAAATACCATTGATCATGGACTTCCTCAGCAAAATTAGCGCACTAAAAAAGAGCAATTCATTCTTCGCATCCGACAAACCCGTTTTTGTCTCCCGTGCACCTGGCCGACTTGACCTGATGGGCGGCAACGATGACTATACCGGAGGTTTGGTATTTGAGTCGACTATCCGCGAAGCAACCTATGCAGCTGCCCAACTTCGTTCCGGGCAGACCATAGAACTGAACAACAAAACGGCGGAAGAAGCAGGTTGGCAAAGAATTGTAAAGGTTAGCTGGGACGAAATTTCCAATGAAGTGGCAACAAAGAAATTGGTTAACAAATCTCCCGACGTTCGTTGGACTGCCTATGTTTTAGGCAACCTTTACTATCTAAAAAGGAGGTATCCTGATAAGATTAATGGCGGCATAAAAATCTACATGGAATCTTCAGTTCCATTAAACAGGGGCGTCAGCTCATCGGCTGCCATCGAAGTTTCCGTCATGAAGGCCGCTGCTGCTGCTTATGGAATCGATTTGCATGGAACGGAACTGGCACTCGCTTGCCAATGGGTAGAAAATGTGATCGCAGATTCCGGATGCGGAATCATGGATCAGATTGCTGTCGTTGCAGGAAAGCAGGGATATATTCTGCCGCTTGTTTGTCAGCCGTGTATTCCTGAACCGCTGATCCAATTACCCGAAGAGCTGCAAATCTGGGGAATCGATTCAGGAGTAAGTCACCAGGTTTCAGGAATCGCCTACGAAGCCGCCAGAGCCGCAGCATTTATGGGATATAAAATAATCTGCGATTTGGAGAATCAGCCTGTAACGTTAGATAAAGAAAGTGAAATTGAGCGCTATCGTGATCCAAAATGGAACGGATATCTTGCCAACCTGCCGCGCTCAATCTTCCATGAAAAATACGAAGACCGTTTGCCTGCAGAGTTGGAACAGGACTCATTTTTAAATCAGTATACATTCCATGCAGATCCTTTTTCTCCCCTTAGGTCAGGCGTTACCTATCATGTAAAAGCCAACACAAGATATGCTGTTGAAGAGAATTTTAGGGTTCAGCTTTTCTCTGAACTTTCCAGAGGAGCATCACTAACACATTCTAAACGCTCATTTATTTTATTGGGCGAACAGATGTATCAATCCCATTTTGCCTACACCGAATGCGGACTGGGATCCAAAGCCACAGATTTTCTCGTTGATCTGTGCCGGAGTGAAGGAATTGCAAAAGGGATTTATGGGGCCAAGATTACCGGTGGGGGTGCCGGGGGAACCGTCGCCATTTTGGCTGAAAAATCTGCCGGACCAACCATTGAAAAGATTTTCGCCTCATATAAAAACGCAGGATTCGGGGCGCCATATCTTTTCGAAGGGAGTTCGGATGGAGCGGATGAGTATGGAGTACAAATTTGTTAATGTGATGATGCGATGATGCGATGATGTGATGATGCGATGATGTGATGATGTGATGATGTGATGATGTGATGATGTGATAATGTGATGATGCGATGATGCGATGATGTGATAATGTGATGATGCGATGATTTGATAATGTGATGATGTGATAATGCGCAGATTACTAATAGCTTATGGACTAAAGGCTAATAACTAACAGCTAATAACTAAACTAACTATGAAATTATCAACAACCAAGTTCCGACTAATTTTTCTGGGTTTATTATTTCCCTTCTTATTGCATGCACAAAACAAGGTTAGCCTCTCTCAGCTTTGGAAAACCGACGTCAAAACTTTTATTGAAAATAGTCCGGTTTTGGCCCATCTCTCTGGGAATGAGGAATCTCAGGTCGTTGTTGCAGGAAGGGAAGATTTGATTGCCCTCGATGCCAATGGAAACGAAATCTGGAAATACCGCAGCAAAGGGCGTTACATGATGTCCCCAGCAATACTCGAAAGACAAGGCAAATCACCGCTTATCTACACCAATGACAACCTCGGAGATCTCAGGTGTCACGACAACAAGGGTAAAGTTCTTTGGGAGTCAAAATTATCCACAGCCTGTTCGTGGTCTGCTCCTGCCATTGGAGATCTGAATGATGATGGCAATTTTGCAGTGATTCAAGGTGACGAATCGGGGTCTATTTTTGCCTTCAACGCCTTGTCTGGAAAATTGATCTGGAAATCAGTCATGAAAGGAATGCCTTCCAGCGCAGCTCTGGGAAATTTGGATGGTAAAAGCGGTCTCGAAATCGCTTATGTGTCGACTGAGGGAATTTTGTCAGTTTTTCATCCTGATGGATCAAAATTTTGGGAGCATCACATTGGTGGAACCAGTCAGACATGGGGAAATGCCACTCCTGTGATTTTTGTTGCGTCAGACGGTCAGCCAAGGATTTTCGCTGCCTCAGGCAATGGCGAAGCATTTTGCTTTTCTGCCGACGGAAAGCAATTGTGGAGCAAAAAAGTCAAGGGTGCAGTAGCTTCTACCCTTTCGGTTGGGGATATTGATCAGGATGGCACAGCCGATTTGTTCCTGATTACTCAACTTGGCGTTATTTACCGCTTTAAGGAAGATGGTGTTGTCTTATGGAACATCGACATGCAGGGACGTACGCTTGGATCAGGTTCCATCGTTGATCTAAACGGAGACGGTAATCTGGAATATATTTTCTGTACACAGGATGGTCATCTCCAGGCAATAGAGATGAATGGAACAACCGTTTTTGATTACAACTTTGGCCATCGCACCATCAACGAAACCCCAACCTTTGGTGAGGTTTCAAAGAAATCTGCAGGATTGGAGATGGTTCTCACAGGAGGTGAAAGTGGTTTGGTATATTGTTTCAAAACAACGGCACAAACTGGGGCAAAGAATCATTGGATTACCTCCGGTGGAAATAATGCAAAGAACAATTTTTGGTCAGGGTTGACTTCCAGAAACCAGCTGCGCATGGTGCCAATAAAACTTACCTGGAATGAGCTTTTTTTGGGGGAGGATATCTGTTTCGATGTATTTAACCCTATTCCGGCAGAAGAGCTAATGTCCATAGAAGCCTCCTGTACTCATCCTGATGGAAGATACCAGTCTGTCACCTCCAAGCTGGCAGGTTCGCACAGCCAGATTTTTTTGCCGTTCAATGGTTTGGCATCCGGAACCTATCATTTTAAATGGAGTCTGGCTTCTGCTACAGGGAAACTCCTTTTATCCGGAGAACGCTCGATCAACTTAACTCCCTTTCAGAACGAAAAATCACTGGTACAAGCCAGTCTGAATCAACTTAGAGAGACGAGTGAAAAAGTCAGATCGCAACGACCGGATTTGTCGATGGCACTTTACCAGGAAGCCAACTCTATCAAGATGCAATACGAAGAGATTCAACCTCTTCAGGTGCAATCCCTAAGTGTGATTTCGCCGACTCAATTTGATATTGTTGAAAGAAGTCTTGCACTTACCCTTAATGCAAAAAAAGCCATCAAAATCGCCAGACTGGCAGAGGCTTCATTGGCATTAGCTACCAATACCACCCTCCTACCCTTCGAAGGAAAATTGTGGGAGAATCAGGATCGTGAAGAAACTATTCCGGCATTTGCAACCAACTCAATTTCAATCCATCGTTCTCTGGTGGCAGGTGAAAATGAACCCATTTCACTGAACCTTTTCAACCTGATTAGTAGAAATGTCTCTGCACGTATTCTGACAGATTCTATCCCTCCGGGTATAAATATCACCTTGAATCATTCGGTTCCAACAATAGATGCCATAGGAAATCAAGCATGGGATGCCTTGCCTGAATTGGATGAAAGTCAGATGGTCTCTATTCCTTCCCTATCTACCAAAGAAATTTGGATTACTGTTTTCTGCTCTTCGGAGGTGAAGGCCGGTCATTACAAAATCCCCGTAATTGTTCAGGCAATAAATGGGACTGATGTGCAGAATGGATCCGGAAGTCCACAAAATATGCCATTACCCACAATCCGTGCAGAAATTGAACTTGAAGTGTTGAATTTTAAAATGGCACCTCAGGGAATGATCAGGTTGTGTGCCTGGGGTTCGTATGACAAAGCTTCCATACAAAATCTGCTGGACCATGGAAATACAGTATTTGTTGTTCCTCAGGGGAAGTCGGCCGGTACTCAGATTGGGTTCGATTTTTCCGAACAGGACAAGATCGTCAGCGAACTGAAGGGCCACGATGTTTTTCTACTGATTTCCGGGTTACCGGATATGGTAAAAGAAAATGAATTAGGCACTTCCAATGAAAGATTGAACAATTATCTCACAAAACTTACTGATCATCTGGCCTCAAGCGGGATTGATAAAAAGCATTTCGCCTTCTATCCTTACGATGAACCAGGTGGAGTCGGTTGGAGCATGATAGACAAGCTGGTGCTGTTTGCAAAAATGGTGAAAAGCAAAGATCCAGAATTGCAGATGTATATGGACGGCGGCGGTGAAGCTCCGATGTTCAAGGCTATGCAACCTTACCTCGACGTTTGGTGTGTGGGATACAATGCACTTCCCGAAAAAGGTCCGGTGATGGATATCGTCAGAAATGATCCGGCAAGTTTACTATGGTCCTACGATTGTTCCTATTCCTATGCCAGACCCATGGGACCAAACATCAAAAACATCAACATTGTGGCACAATTTCGCATTTCAGCCTTAGCTGCTCTCAGGTGGAATGCTACCGGAATAGGATACTGGTCTTTTAATCTGGGGGACGACATGTGGGGACGAACCATGTTGGAATATCCTTTGGTGTACAAAGGAAGAGAAAAGCCAATCAACTCACGTAGATGGGAAGCAGTTCGGGAAGGTGTGGAAGATTACAGGATCCTGTTGGGCCTGAAGGAATACCTCGGTCAAAATCTAAAAACAATGAAAGTCGAAAGCCGACAAAGAATTGAGAAGTTGCTCACTTCAATGACAGCCTTGATCGACCAGAGCGACAAGGAAATGAAACTTGGCATGAGCAGAAAAGTAATGGATGTTACCAATAGTGAAGAGGCCATTATCCAGTTTCGAAAGGAAATGATGGATTGCGTAAAAGAAATTAACGATTCAGGCTCGAAGGGTTTGTAATGATTAAAGGGTTTAAAAATTGATTATAGGGGTAAACATTTCAAACAAGTAGCGCGGAAAAATAGAATAAATGAAATACCCATGTGAAAATATTCTCTCCAACCGAAAATGAATATATGGGTATTCCATTTGACCTTTGAAAAATAAATTAAAACAAATGAAAGAATAGTTTAATTTTGCGGTAAATATCTATACAATGGATCCAATAGACTGGAAGAATTTAGGGTTTGGCTACAGCAAAACTGATTACAATGTACGTTGCTGGTACAGGAATGGTAAATGGGGCGAGCTTGAAGTCAGTGATTCAGAGACGTTAAACATTCACATTGCTGCCACTTCCCTACATTATGGACAGGAATCATTTGAAGGGCTCAAGGCTTTTCGTGGCAAAGATGGTAAAATCCGCGTTTTCAGGATGGTGGAAAATGCCCGAAGAATGCAGAGAAGTGCTGCCGGAGTTATGATGGCTGAGGTTCCTGAAACAATCTTTACTGATGCAGTAAAAAAAGTAGTCCTTCTGAACGAAAAATTTGTTCCACCTTTCGAATCAGGAGCTTCCTTGTATATTCGTCCACTGCTCATTGGTACCGGAGCCCAAATTGGTGTTAAACCTGCCGATGAATATCTTTTTATGATTTTTGTGATGCCTGTTGGACCCTATTTCAAAGAAGGCTTTAAACCCACAGATTTAGTTATCTACCGCGAGTATGACCGTGCTGCCCCTCTGGGAACCGGTAAAATCAAGGTTGGCGGAAATTATGCAGCAAGTCTGGTTTCCGGGCAAAGGGCTCATGAGAATGGGTTTTCTGCTGTTTTATACCTCGATGCAAAAGAGAAAAAATACCTTGATGAATGTGGTCCGGCCAATTTCTTTGGTATCAAGGGAAATAAATACATCACACCGAAATCGCCCTCCATTTTGCCTTCCATCACCAACATGAGTTTGAGGGAGTTGGCCAGAGACATGGGATTGGAAGTCGAAGTACGCCCAATTCCTGTGGAAGAACTTGCCGAGTTTGATGAAATAGGAGCTTGTGGCACGGCTGCAGTTATCTCCCCTATAAAAAGGGTGTATGATGCCGATTTGGATAAAGAATACCTTTATGGAACTGAACCGGGAAAATTCAGTTTAAAATTGTATGAAAAGCTGAGGGGCATTCAGTACGGAACAGAAGAAGACATTTATGGATGGACTGACATCATCAAATAATAAACAAAAAAAACACCCTTCCGGGTGTTTTTTATTTAGAACAGCTTCCTGCTATTATCTGTGCCCAGGAAGGCGTGTATTTATTCTGACTGATGTAGGCAGTTCCGGTTAGAGTCAGCGATTTTATAGCGCAATAACTGGATAGGTTAGAATTATAATAAATATCAATTGAATTTCTCAAATTCTTCAAGTTTTCCAATCCATCAAGCGAATACAAAGAGCTGTTTTCCAAAATTTCAACTTTACCTTTGATCGTTTTTACTTTTGATAAGCCATTGAAATTTAACAATTTTGCATTGTCCTGAACCACAAAACCACCTCCAATACTATCGAGAAGGGCCAGACCAGTCATGTTAACCAAATTATTGCATTGAGAAATGCGAACATCCTTTTTGATGTATTTCACTCCACCCAATCCGCTAAAAGAGTTGAAGTTTTCAAGTTTATTCAATACTACAGTTCCTTTGATGGTATCAATTTTTGTTAGACCATTCAAATTCAGAAGGTTGATACATGAAACCAAATTCAAATTACCTTTTATACAAGGGATATTGTTCAATCCTTGCAAACTGGTTAAGCCATTACAGTCAACTATCGACAAAGAAGTGAGGGTATCATTGATGGAGGTAAGACTTGACAAACTACTTAGCAAAGGCATCGTGCTCAACGAAATAGTACCCTTAACCTCAAGTAAACCAGTCAGACCGGCGAATCCTCCGAGAGCAGGATTCTCTGATACATTCATGTCTCCGCCAATGGAGGTTAATCCTGACAATCCAACGAACGAAGTAAGTACCTTATTTTGAGAAACACCAAGCGATCCGGTCAAAGCCGTGACATTATGAAGTCCGTTGAATGAAATGAGAGCCGGATTGGCAGTTGCCGTTATGGAGGCAAGTTTATCAATTCCTTCCAACCCGCCAAAATTCAGGAGCTTAGGATTCCTTTCGGCAATAACTGAAGAGCCAATTGTATCTATTGATGCTAATCCGCTAAAAGAAGTCAATTCGGGGCAAGCAGAAATTTGAAAATTTCCCAGAACACTTCTGAGCATAGATAAAAAGGAAAGATCCTTGTTGGGGATTTTGTATAATGTTACTGAGCCTTTGATCATTTGAAGATTGACGAAATACTTTCTATAATCAATTGGATCTGACGATGACAGCACAACATCTCCGGTAATTGTGTTGTATTTGCCATTTAAAAAACTCTGAAGTGTAGTGTCATTACCGCTGGAATAGATGGTAATACTTCCATTGTATACATTGGGAGGCGTGACTGTTGTAGTGGTGGTTGTATCACTACTTTTTTTGCATGAAAAAATGAATAAAGTCAACGCAAAAAAAATGGCCGGAACCAAAAAATTAATTTTTCTCATTCAAATTACAATTACTAAATAAAGATCAAAGTACTACTCAAATCTTCGCGACAAAGAAAAGAAATTTTAGGGAGATTACCTTGATACAGATAATTAATACAGCTCAAAACACAGCTTTTAACACTATTTAGATAGTTCGAGCATTCTGAGAATCGGCTTCTTGGCTTTTATCATCAAAGCATCATTCATAATGATCTCAGGTTGCTCATATAGCAAAGAAAGATAGAGCTTCTTCATGGTATTTAATTTCATATAACTGCAATCATTGCATCCACAAGTAGCATCGATGGAAGGGGCTGGAAGAAAAATCTTTTCAGGGCATTTTGATTTCATCTGGTGAAGGATACCGCTCTCAGTAGCGACAATAAATTTATTGGCATGGCTTGAAGAAACGTAATTAAGAAGAGCGGTAGTAGAACCAATATAATCCGAAACCAATAATACCGGACCTTCGCACTCCGGATGCGAAATCAACTCTGCATCCGGATGTTCCATTTTAAGATCGAGGATCTTTTCCAATGAGTATTTTTCATGGACCATGCAGGCACCATTCCACAATACCATGTTTCGACCTGTTACTGAATTGAGGTAGTTTCCCAGATTTTTATCCGGGGCAAAGATGATTTTTTGCTCTTTTGGAAAAGACTCTACGATCCGTCTGGCATTTGAAGAGGTGACAATTACATCCGACAAAGCTTTTACCTCCGCAGAGCAGTTGATATAGGATATCACCACATGACCAGGATGCTGAAGGACGAAATTCTCAAATTCTGCACCGGGAGCTGAATCGGCCAATGAGCAGCCGGCCAACATATCGGGAACTAGCACCTTTTTACCTGGATTAAGGATTTTTGCTGTCTCTGCCATAAAATGGACACCTGCAAACAATATTACATCAGCTGTTGTCGCTTCTGCCTGCTGGGCAAGGGCAAGTGAATCACCCAGAAAATCGGAAAGGTCCTGCAATTCCGGAGAGATATAATAATGACCCAGAATTACAGCATTCTTTTGTCTTTTTAGTCGGTCAATTTCAGTTCTATAATCAATCCCGGCTTTAACCGGGAGATCCACATAACCACATTTTTCTATGATCTGTCTATAGGAAGACTCCATTTTCTAAGGATTATTTAATACGCAAAAGTAAAAAATCATCCCGAAACAGAACCATAATCCCATTAACGAAGAAGAAATATGCACGAGAATATATTCTCACCAACCGAAAATGATTAGGTGGGTATTTGCTTCGCCTATCTTCGATTCCATCTGGCAATTAAAAAACAAATTTATAAACAGATGAAATTTGGAATAGTTTTGAACAAAATCTCTCAATGGTAAAAAAATGTTAATAAAATAGCCAAAAAAGTTAATAAATAATTAGCTCCACCTAACTTACATCATAAAATTTAATCAACTGCTATCGTTATATTTGGGAACATTTGTAGGATTTCTATGTGCTTCGTAAAGCACTGTCTCTCCGTTTTTTCCGGAATCTGCATTTGCTAATAAATGTTAAAAAGATCAAAGTTATATTGTCTATTAAAGTTCATCACTAACAATGTGTAATTTAAATTATCATTAATGAAAAACAATTTTCTAAAACTCTGCCTGACACTTGTAATGTTTGCAAGTATGTTTGCATCAGTCGTTGCACAGGTCACTTCCTCCGGAATAAGCGGAAGAATTACCGGTGGCAATGAATCACTACCAGGTGCCGCTGTGGTTGCGGTCCACGTTCCTTCGGGTACTCAGTACGGAACTGTTACCAATGCAGATGGCCGTTTCAGTTTGCAGGGTATGCGTACAGGCGGTCCATACAAAGTGGACGTCTCTTTTGTTGGCTATGCAAAAGCCTCTTTTACTGATATCACACTTTCCTTGGGAGAATCATTTGTTTTAAACACTTCCCTGAAAGAGAGCAATGCGACGGTCGGTGAAGTTACTGTGGTTGGCCAAAAGCCTTCTCCTTACAATTCCGAGAAAAATGGTGCTTCGATGAACCTTTCAACCAGACAAATTACCATGATGCCTTCTGTTAGTCGGTCCATCAATGATGTGACCCGACTTACACCACAATCCAATGGCAATCAAATTGGTGGTGGTAACTACAGGCAAAATTACATTACTGTTGACGGTGCCCAGTTCAACAATGCATTCGGTATTGGAACAAACCTTCCTGGTGGTGGCTCGCCAATTTCTTTGGATGCCATCGATCAGATTTCGGTCAATATTACTCCTTTTGACGTCAGACAATCCGGTTTTATCGGTGCTTCTGTTAATGCTGTTACACGTTCAGGAAGCAACGAATTTTCTGGATCTGTTTACGATTTCATGTCAAGTGAAAAATACAAAGGGAACAAAGTTGGCGATGCAACTTTCACCAAAAATCCATCAGATTATAAGATGTTTGGTTTCCGTTTAGGCGGTCCAATCATCAAAAATAAACTCTTCTTCTTCGTGAATTACGAATCAGAAAAGAATACTGTTCCTGGTCCGTCAAGGGTTGCCGCTACTCCAAGCGCACCTGCAGATGGTGTCAACATTGCCCGTCCAACAGCGTCTGATATGGACATGATCAGCAAGTACCTGCTCGACACATATGGATATGAAACAGGTCCTTACCAGGGATATTCAAACCAAAGTCCGGCTTCTAAATTATTGGCCCGTGTTGACTGGAACATCAGCAGAAACCACAAATTCAACATTCGCTACAGCCAGACAAAGGCAAAATCGCCTAGTTACCCAAGCACATCTACATCCCCGTTCCCGACTATTTACACGAATAACCGTCAATCGATGGATGCCATGTGGTATCAGAATTCCGGGTATTTTACAGAAACCAATTTCAGCTCTTTATCTGCTGAGTTGAACTCAACCTTGTTAAACGGCAAACTTCTGAATACCTTGCGTTATACCAATTCTTTCCAGGATGAGCCACGTAGCACAAATGGTAAACTTTTCCCATTTGTTGATATTCTAAGTGGTGGTAAACCTTATGTATCTTTTGGTACAGAACTTTTCTCCTATGGTAACCTTCGTCAGGTTAAAACAACCACCATCACCGATGATGTTACTTGGTCAATGGGTAAGAATAATTTTACTGCCGGTCTTCAATACGAAGCAAATGAAACTAAGAATGGTTTCATGCGTTTTGGAACAAGTTTCTATGTATTCAACTCGTGGAGTGATTTTACCAATGGCGTTAAGCCTGCTGATTTTGGAATTACATTCTCAAATACTCCAGGATATGCACAGGCCTTCCCAAGTTTCAAATTCGGACAATATTCTGCATATATCCAGGATGAGATCACAGTTAATTCAAAGTTGAAATTGGTTGCTGGTTTACGTGCAGATCTTCCAACTTTTTCGCAGCCTGCCTTGGCTCATCCAAAGATAGAAAATCTAACTTTTGGTGGCAATAGTTACAGTACCGCGACACTTCCACAATCAAAAGTGATGCTTTCTCCCAGAGTTGGTTTTAATTACAACCTTAAGGAAGACCGCTCACTGGTACTTAGAGGTGGAACAGGTATATTCACCGGACGCGTACCATTCGTTTGGGTAGTTAGTCAGGTTGGTGATGCAGGTATGGTACAGACCACTATGACCTACACTTCAGCAACTCTTCCTGCAAATGTTACTAAATTTAGCGATAAAATTGATGCATATTATCCAACCACTCAACCTGCTGTTGGAGAAATTATTCCAAGTACATTTACAATAATATCCAAAGATTTCAAAATGCCACAGTCCTGGAAAAGCAGTTTGGCCCTTGATGCCAAACTTCCTTTTGGGATAAAAGGGAGTCTTGAAGGGATCTACAACAAAGACATTAATACAGCATTCTTTGTTAACGAAGGACTGAAAGGTGGTGTTGCAATGAATATTGCCGGCTATCCAGACAACCGAATTGTTTATCCAGTTACAGCGGCTGCGACCAAAGGTTTGGCCTATTATCAAACAATAAGTACTGATGGTAAAACTGTTACTACCCCAGCCGGTACAGGTGGAAATGGAGTTTCTCCAATTGTTCTTGAAAATAGAAACAAAGGATATTATTATTCCCTGACCGCTAAGTTAGAAAAAGCATTTGCCAAAGGTTTTACCGGAATGGTTGCTTATACCCGCAGTGACGCCAGAAATTTGGTTGACGGTAGTGGTGACCAGGCTTCTTCAGCATGGAACGGAAATGCCAATGTTAATGGAGCTAACAGCGAGGAATTAAGCTATGCCAGTTATGTAGTTCCTGACAGGTTAATTGCATCAGCTTCCTATAAATTTGAGTACCTGAAATCAATGGCCACTACAGTCTCTGTTTTCTACGAAGGAAGTTCTCAAGGACGTTTCTCATATGTTTATTCAAGCAACATCGTCCGTGACGGTGCTGGTTCCAACAACCTGATTTATGTTCCTAAGAATGCATCTGAAATTACATTCGTAGACCAAACTGTTAAGGATGCCAGCGGTGCTAACGTTCTTTGGACAGCTGCAGCACAAAGCACATCATTCTTTAACTTCATCGATCAGGATAAATACCTTCGTACGCGAATGGGTAAATATGCAGAACGTAATGGTGCTTTGATTCCATGGAGAAACAGTTTTGATGCCAAGTTGATGCAGGAAATCTTTGTTAAAGTTGGTGGAAAGCGCAATACAATCCAGGTAAGTCTTGATATTCTGAATGTTGGCAACCTGATTAACAGCAATTGGGGCAAAGCAGACTTTTATAACCAAAACAATATCCTGAAGCCAGTTAATAACTCTAGTGTTGTTGCGGGTGGTACCGTTAAACCAACTTTCCAGCTTAATCCTTACAACAGCAATCAGATGCTGCAAAATACTTATCGCGATAACCTTGGTTATGGTTCAACTTATTCCATGCAATTGGGAATTCGTTACATCTTCAACTAAGCTGTAAGCATAATATTTCAAAAGAGGGTGCCGCAAGCACTCTCTTTTTTTTTGGATATTATGACTAAATTTGTCCATCCAACAATGTAAAGCAACATGGCCCATAAACCCTCCATTCCAAAAGGTACCCGCGATTTTTCCCCCATCGAAATGACCCGAAGAAACTATATTTTTGACACAGTCAAATCGGTATTCAAACTGTTTGGTTTTGAGCAGATTGAAACCCCAGCCATGGAAAATCTTACAACCCTCACAGGGAAATATGGAGAGGAAGGAGATAAGTTGCTGTTCAAGATTCTCAATTCAGGCGACTTCCTTGCCAAGGCCAATGAGAATGACCTTTCTGCAAAAAATAGTCAGAAAACAACATTCCAGATTTCTGAAAAGGGCCTTCGCTATGATTTGACTGTTCCATTTGCACGATATGTAGTTCAATACCAAAGCGAAATAAATTTCCCTTTCCGGCGATATCAGATTCAACCGGTTTGGCGTGCCGACCGGCCTCAGAAAGGAAGGTACCGCGAATTTTACCAGTGCGATGTAGATATTATTGGTTCCGACTCCCTGCTCAATGAATATGAACTGATACAGATTGTGGATAAAATTTTCTCTCTACTCGGCATCCATGTCACCATTAAAATCAACAACAGGAAGCTTTTGGCAGGCATCGCAGAAACCATTGGAGAGGCAGATCGCATCATCGATATCACCATTGCCATTGACAAATTGGATAAAATCGGATTGGAAAAGGTAAACGAAGAACTAATAGAGAAGGGTGTTTCAAGGGATGCCATTGAAAAACTTCAACCGATTTTGTTGCTTTCCGGTAGCAATGAAGAGAAGCTCGATAAGATTGAAAAGGTAATTCAGGCTTCCGAAACAGGAAAGAAGGGAGTAGAAGAAATCAGGACTATTTTCGGCTATCTCAAGTTGGGAGATGTTTCAACTACTTTTGAATTGGACCTTACTCTGGCCAGAGGATTAAATTACTATACCGGCGCCATTTTTGAGGTGAAGGCCAACGATGTTCAAATTGGTTCGATAACAGGTGGTGGCAGATATGATGACTTAACCGGTATATTTGGTTTGCCTGATATCTCCGGCGTTGGAATCTCCTTTGGTGCCGACCGTATTTATGATGTGATGGAACAGTTAAATCTATTCCCAAAAGATCAAATCCTATCAACAAAAGTTCTTTTTGTAAATTTCGGAAAAGCAGAAGAGAGTTATTGTCTTCCACTACTTGAAAAGCTTCGCTCTGCCGGGATACCTTCTGAGATATTTCCTTCGGATGACAAGATGAAAAAGCAGATGAATTATGCCAACAAAAAAGGAGTCAAATATGTGGTTCTTGCCGGAGAGTCTGAAATATCTGAAGGAGAGGTTACGGTGAAGAATATGGTGAGTGGAGATCAAATCAAGTTGGAGGCCAACCTCCTGACTGAGTACATTCAAAAAGGCTAAAGGCTAAAGGCTAAAGGTTAAAGGTTAAAGTAGCTTTAGAACAGGTTTGAATTCTTGTCACTTTTTTATAAAGTAAAGACGCTGCAATTAAACATTGCAGCGTCTTTACTTTAGCCTTTAACCTTTAGCCTTATGAAGCCCTATTTCGCCTTTTTATCCTTATCGTCATTCTGCCGCATCTCTTGCATCAGGTATGACCTGAATTTTCGCTCTGAACGGTAAAGTTTAACCACTTTCTCAGCTGGAAGAATAGAGAGAAATTTTGTATTGTATTCTTCGATCAGCTTCCCTTCTTTCAGGTGCATACCAACTATTTCGTTAGCCATTTTGCGGTAGGCATCCTCAGATTTCAACATTTTATCTTCGGTTGATTCTTCGAGGTCTCTTTTGCGATCCATCAGTTCGAGGCGCTCTTTCTCCAGCTGATTATAGACTGGCCAGAATTTCTCTCCTTCCTGGGAAGTCAAACCAACCTGCTCAGTAATAAAAGCAACCTTTTTACTTTTTATTACTTCAATCATTTTGGGATCCATGTGTCTTTGTGCAGAAAGCTGTAAAGCACAAAACAGGATCATCCCTGTAAATAATGTAGTTCTCATGTTATTTATTGGCATTAAGAATTTCAAAATCAGAACAATTGGAAACCAAATATTCTGCCAGTCCGTCCTTCGATATTTTGGAGGCATCGTATTCATCCATTTCACTTAAGGCAGTAATGAATTGACCATCCGAAATCATTGAAGAGTAAGTGTTTAACATGGGGTCAGTCTCCTCTATAACGGACAGATCAGTTGCATTTTCGACTCCAATAACCACTGCTTGTTTTTGACTAATAAAAGGATGAAGGTACAAGGTAAGCAACAATGCCAAACCGGCTGCCAATCCCAGAGCTGGTTTGAGAAAGTGGAGCATGTTAATGGAACGTGTAGCCCGCGGAACTTCTTCCATTCTTCGGTTTAAACGTTCCCCGAAAGATTCAAAATAACCTTCAGGAACAGTAAATCCGCTCTCCATTTTCGGGAAAAGCGGTTCATCTTTACTATGCACAATTTTATCTTTCATCTGTCAATTATTTTATCTTTCAACGGCCAGATGGAACTCCCACAATAAACATTCTCCTGTGCGCCAATCATTTTCTCAAGTCGTTTCATACTCATTATCATTACTAAGACAACTAATCGTTAAAAAGGTTTAATACGAGTCTCCATTATTCGCCTTCAAAATGGGCTTCAATTTTCTTTACAGCATGGTGATAAGAGGCTTTCAGGGCACCAACAGATGTTTTTAGAATTTCTGCCATCTCCTCGTATTTCATTTCATCATAATATTTCATGTTAAAAACAATCCGTTGCTTTTCAGGAAGCTGCAATACAGCTAGTTGCAATCTTTTTTGCAACTCCTCCCCTTCAAAATGAGCGCTTGACTCGAAAGTTTCTACAAGATAGTCAGATACTCCGTCAATTGAAAAAATATTTCTCCTCTTTTTTTGCTGAAGAAAACTAAGTGACTCATTGGTAGCAATGCGAAACAACCAGGTGAAAAGTGATGAGTCTTCCCTAAAGTTATCAATATTTTTCCAAACCTTTATAAAAACATTTTGCATCAGGTCATCGGCATCATCATGACTGACAACTATTTTTCGGATATGCCAATAAAGTCTCTGCTGATAGGTTTTCACCAACAGTTGGAAGGCGGCGTCCCGCTTTTCCACGTTTTTCAGATCCGATATTAAATCTTTGTCTTTATCGATCATCCTTAAAACCACAGATTACACAAATAAACCCCTTACCTACCACGGATTGCACAAATTACACAGATTAAAAAACCCAATTATGTTTCAATTGTTTGATTTGTTTGAAAGGAAACCCTTCAAACAAATCATGCTTTTCCGCTTTGACAAAGGTAACTTCTCAAGGTTTAAAATAGTACCTTTGCACAAAATTATCAAGTTTACTTTAAATGGCATTAAAATGTGGTATTGTGGGTCTGCCAAACGTAGGTAAGTCGACCCTTTTTAATTGTCTTTCAAATGCGAAAGCTCAATCAGCCAACTTTCCCTTTTGTACAATTGAACCTAATCTCGGCGTCATTACCGTTCCGGATAAACGTCTGATCCGCCTTGAGGAGATAGATAAACCAAAAAAAGTTGTTCCAACTACTATAGAAATTGTTGACATCGCCGGACTCGTAAAAGGAGCAAGCAAAGGAGAAGGACTTGGCAATCAATTTCTTGCCAATATACGAGAGGTAGATGCTATCATCCATGTGATCCGGTGTTTCGAAAATGACAACATTATCCATGTCGATGGAACTGTGAATCCTATTCGCGACAAAGAAGTCATAGACATTGAGCTTCAACTCAAAGATCTTGAAACCGTTGAAAACCGTATCGCTAAATTGCAGAAACAAGCAAAAGTCGGACAGGATAGGGTTGCTCTTAAAACAGTTTCAATTGCAGAACGGCTCAAAGAGGTGCTAATTACGGGAAAATCAGCCCGAACATTGGTTTTAACTGAGGATGAGGAGGAATTAATCCACGATTTCTTTCTGCTTACCCGTAAACCTGTAGTCTATGTTTGCAATGTCGATGAAGCTTCGGCTGCCAAAGGAAACGCATTGACTGATGCATTGAAAAACAACATCAAGGAGGAGAATGCAGAGATCCTGATCATTGCCGCTGCAACAGAAGCAGATATCGCTGAATTGGAAAGCTATGAAGAGAAGCAACTCTTTTTAGAAGATCTTGGACTCGAGGAGCCTGGTGTCAACCAACTGATTCATGCTGCTTACAGGCTTTTGAACCTTCAAACCTATTTTACCACAGGGGCAGACGAAAGCCGCGCCTGGACTTTTGTGAAAGGAATAAAAGCGCCCAAGGCAGCCGGTATAATTCACAGTGATTTCGAAAAGGGATTTATACGGGCAGAGGTCATCAAATATAATGATTATGTTACCCTGGAATCAGAGTCTGCTTGTCGGGAAGTAGGAAAAATCGCCATAGAAGGCAAAGAATATGTGGTACAGGATGGCGATATCATGCATTTCCGTTTCAATGTTTAATCTTGATAGCCAGAATATCTGCAATAGCTGACTTGAGATCCGGAAACTGAAATTTGAACCCGCAATCCACCAGATGTTGTGGATAAACGGCTTGTCCTTTGATCAAAGTAACCGCAGCCTCGCCATATACTAGTTTCAAGGCAATCTCAGGCACTGAAAACAATGCTGGCATGTGACATGCTTGAGCCAGAATAGCTGTAAATTTTTCGTTGTTTGAAATTTCAGGTGCAGTGAGGTTAAACACGCCATTACATTGGGAATTATCAATCAGGAAGGAAATAGCGCAACAAAAATCATGGTAATGAATAAAAGAAAAAGATTGCTTTCCTGATGCAATTTTACCACCCAGTGCCTTTCTAAATAGCGGTAATATTTTGTTCAACATCCCTCCATTCTTCCCAAGAACGATGCCGATTCGAAGTAAGCAAATTCTTGTATTCAGCTTTTTCAAAGGTTCGAGGCAAGCCTCCCACTTCTGGCAAACAGTTGCAAGAAAATTCGTATCAAATCCGGTTGAACTCTCACTATGCATTTCATTTGAATTGTAAATTCCTATGGCTGAGGCGGAAAGAAATATTTTTGGTCTGTCTTGAGGGTCTAAAAAAGTCATTGCATCAACAAGAATATTTGTGGTATTTATTCTGCTATCCAACATTTCGTTCTTGTTTGAGCTTGTCCATCTTTTAATCACTGGTGAACCTGCTAAATTGATGATAACATCCGAAGATTTGATTAATTTTGAGATTCGGTCTGCGCCTTGCTTTAAATCGGATCTTTGGATGAGCATTATCTCATGACCCAAGTCACCCAGATGAGAAGTAAGATGTCGTCCTATGAATCCTGTTCCGCCTGTAATGACTAGTTTCATGAAGAGTTATGAGTTATGAGCTGGAATTGGATGTTAAATTATTGATTTTTTAGACATGACTGCAGTAAAACCCAATAAACCAGTCGCGAGAAAGAAGAAAAGCGCTTTTCTGGACATTTTCCGACGCAAAGGAAATCAACCGATTTGGAAGTTTGTCCTGATTTGGGGTCTCAAGCTCTTTTTATTCGGGTTGTTCATGATGTCGGTACTTTTTGTTCTTGTGTACATCGGAACTTTCGGTGAACTGCCAAATGCCGAAACACTAATAAAAATTAAAGAACCTATCGCCACTGAGGTCATTTCGCAAGACGGGAAAGTGCTTGGTAGATATTATGTCGAAAACCGGAGCAGTGTTACCTTTAAAAATATTTCTCCCAATGTTATCAATGCGCTTGTCTCTACCGAGGATGCCCGTTTTTACGAACACCGGGGGATAGATGAATGGGCAGTATTAAGGGTATTTATCAAGACAATCTTCATGGCCAATCCCAGTTCGGGAGGTGGTTCAACCTTGTCCCAACAGATCGCAAAAAACATCTTTGGACGCGATAATTGGGGACCTCTCACCTTACCTGTTAGTAAAATCAGGGAGTCGATTGTTGCCTATCGACTGGAAAAACTCTACGCTAAAAACGAAATTCTTACCCTTTACCTCAATACGGTACCTTTTGGCGAAAATACTTTTGGGATTGGCACGGCCGCTGAACGATATTTCAGCACTACTCCATCGAAATTAACTGTTCCTCAAGCTGCGACACTGGTTGGTCTGTTGAAAGCAAACAACGCATATAACCCCAGACTTTATCCTGAAAGGTCGCTTCAGAGAAGGAATACGGTTATCAGGCAGATGCAGAAATACAACCACCTCTCAGAAGCTGAAGCAAATCGTTTATGTCAGCTGCCGCTTGGACTCAAATACAACTATCTCGTTTACAATACCGGACTTGCACCCTACTTCCGAGAGATGCTTCGTCCACAGTTGGATAAGTGGTGTTCAGAAAATACCAAAGAGGATGGCTCACCTTATAATCTTTACACCGACGGACTCAAAATATACACCACCATCGATTCCAGAATGCAGAAATATGCTGAGAATGCGATGAAACTTGAGATGAAAGAACTTCAGAACACTTTCGACAAAGAGTGGAAGGGTGTTGCTCCCTGGGGAAAGAACCTTGATATCGTTAATCGTGGGATGAAGAGATCAGTCAGGTACAAAAGACTTGTTGAATCCGGAAAGAGCGACAAAGAGATCGCCTTGATCTTCAAGACTCCGGTCAACATCAAACTGTTTTCGTGGGATGGAGATCAGACAGTCAGAATTAGTCCGATGGATTCAGTGAAGGCTTCACTTAAACTTCTTCATTGCGGATTTTTGGCCATTGATCCTAAAAGTGGCAAAATCAAGGTTTGGATTGGTGGCAATGATTTCAGATATTTTCAATATGACCATGTTCTTTCAGCCAGACAGGTTGGTTCTGCCTTCAAACCAATTGTCTATGCAGCAGCTCTTGAGAACGGGATTCCTCCCGATAAATACTATGCCAACCAACAAATTACCTACAGCGATTACCAGGATTGGTCACCAGGTAATGCGGACAATGAGTATGGCGGCTATTATTCACTTGAAGGAGCATTGTGTAAATCGGTCAATACTGTATCTGTTCAGGTACTTCTGGAATCCGGTATTTCAGAGACGGTTCAGTTGGCAAAGAATATGGGTATCGAAGCAGCGATTCCCCACTTTCCATCCATTGCACTTGGTGCAGTCGAAGTTCCACTCTTGCAAATGGTAAAAGCATATAGTTGTTTTGCAAGTGAAGGAGTCACAATCGAACCAACCTATCTAGTTCGCATTGAAGATAATAAAGGAAAAGTATTACAAAAATTCACCTCCGATTTCGTTCCTCAGCAAGCTATATCTACCGAGAACGCACGCATCATGAACCATTACCTCGAAGCTGTAGCCAATGAAGGTACAGGAGCTGCTATCCGGTCAAGGTATAACCTACCAGGAGCATTCGCCGGGAAAACTGGTACGACTCAAAATTTTGCAGATGGTTGGTTTATGGGTTACACCCCCTCTCTTGTGACTGGTTGCTGGGTTGGAGGCGAAGATCCATCTGTCCACTTCAAGTCGCTTGCACACGGACAAGGGGCATATATGGCGCTTCCAATCGTTGGTGGATTCTTTAAAAGCTATTACAGTGATCCTGCATTTTCCGCCAATGCCGGTATACCATTTACTGCCCCTACACCAGAAAATTTAGCCCTTCTTGATACACCTCATTTTGCGGAAGAGATCAAAGATGGCAAAAAACGATTCTGGGACATATTTAAAACGGAGAAAAGAATCGAAGAAGATTTAAAAGGAAAGAGTATCGAAAAAGCAAAAGATAAAAATCAGGAAAAACAAGAAGTGGCGCCTAAAAAAGAGGAAGAAAAGCCTTCTATCTGGAAGAAAATAAGGGATGCTCTTTCTAATAAAAACTAAAACAATACAAAAACAACGGTAAAAATAAGTGCCCGAAATGAGGCACCATTTTTCACTCATAACTTAAAACTCATAACTCTTTTAATGTCGGTTTTAATGAAACAACAAGATCCTATCGGGAAAGCGGTTCATGATTATTACCATGGAATCAAGGGTAATACAATCCTCGTACGAACCGATATTGCCGAAGATGAGACGCTTTCTCCAAGCTATTTTTTCAGGACTTTTGATCAGATGCCAGTGCAGGAACAGGAAGCATTGAAACGGTGTAAAGGGAAAATTCTTGATGTTGGAGCAGGTGCCGGGGCTCACTCAATTTGGTTGAAAGAGAAAGGTTTGGAGGTAGTTTCTATCGACATTTCACCATTGTCATGCGAAACAATGAAAGAAAGAGGTTTAGAAAGTGTCATATGCGGAGATATTTATTCGCTCACCGATCAGAAATTTGATACCATCCTTCTATTGATGAATGGAGCAGGTGTGGCACAAACGCTTCCGGGACTTTCCGTATTATTAAACCACCTTAAGTGCCTTCTGAAACCGGATGGTAGAATTCTGGCCGATTCGTCAGATCTTCTTTACCTCTTCACAGATGAAAATGGCGAAAGTTGGATTGACATTGCTTCAGACACATATTATGGCGAGATGGAATACCAGCTTAGTTATATGAATGTTAAAGGGAAGAAATTTCCTTGGTTGTTCGTAGATCCTGATACGCTTGCCGATTATGCAGAGGGATCTGGATTCACTATAACAGACAAAATCAAAGGAGCACATTTTGATTATCTGGTTGAACTGGCTATCGCCTGAAAATTATCGAAGTGGCTAACAGGAAAATAAAATTGATCTGCCTTTGCAACGGAGTAGCCGAAAAAGAGATTTTAAAGCTCTTGAAGCTTGGTGCCAGAGATTTTGAAGATATAAAAAAATTTACCCTCGCTTCAACAAGTTGCGGAAAGTGCAGAAGAGAAATTGAAAGTATTGTATATCAGTTCTTTATAAATAATAAAAATGATTCACAGCAAAAGATTAATTTTTGAACTTAATTACACTTTCCAATGTTTCTTTTATCTTAATTCTTAGGTGGATTATTCGGATTTTTAAACGATATATTAAAATAATTGATAGATTTGTTACCACCAAAAAAATAGCAAAACCCTCATAAAATCTCATTTATCATGGCCAAATTGAATCAAGATGCCCTGGATTACCATAGCAATGGAAGACCAGGCAAAATTTCAGTTACTCCAACAAAACCTCATGCTACGCAACGCGATTTAGGCCTTGCGTATACGCCGGGAGTTGCAAGTCCTTGTCTTGCAATCAAAGAGAATCCGGATGATGTTTACAAATATACTGCCAAAGGAAATCTGGTTGCAGTAATATCAAATGGCACAGCCGTTCTCGGATTAGGGAACATTGGTCCGGCAGCCGGCAAGCCGGTTATGGAAGGAAAAGGATTACTTTTCAAAATTTATGCCGATATCGATGTATTCGATATCGAATTGGATGCCTTGGATCCTGAGCTTTTCATACAGACTGTCAAGGCCTTAGCTCCTACTTTCGGTGGAATAAACCTCGAAGACATCAAGGCACCTGAGTGTTTTGAAATTGAGGAAAGATTAAAGAAAGAGCTCGACATTCCGGTCATGCACGACGACCAGCACGGTACTGCAATTATTTCATCGGCAGGCTTACTCAATGCAGTTGAAATGGCAGGAAAGAAACTTGAAGATGTTCGCATCGTCGTCAATGGCGCCGGAGCCGCAGCGGTATCATGCACCAGGCTCTATATTTCTCTTGGAGCTAAGCGTGAAAATGTTTTGATGTGCGACAGTAAAGGGGTTCTTCACAATGAAAGACCGGATCTTAACAGCTCCAAGATGGAGTTTGTCCGTAATACGCCTTGCCGGACACTGGCTGATACACTGGTTGGTGCCGATGTTTTTATTGGCTTATCCATTGCCAATGTGCTAACCAAAGAGATGGTTCGGTCCATGGCACCCAATCCCATTGTTTTTGCCTTGGCAAATCCTGATCCTGAAATTCCGTATGCTGATGCCATGGAGTCCAGAGATGACCTGATCTTTGCGACCGGTCGTTCAGATTATCCCAATCAGATTAACAATGTACTTGGTTTTCCATTCATATTCAGAGGAGCATTGGATGTTAGAGCGAGAACAATTAACGAGGAGATGAAAATCGCCTGCGTTAAGGCTCTTTCCGGTTTAGCCAAGGAGAAGGTACCAGAATCAGTTTTGACCGCCTACAACGCCAGAAATATAGTTTATGGACGTCAATACTTCATTCCAAAACCAATGGATCCACGTTTGATCACGCGGGTTGCACCAGCAGTTGCAAAGGCTGCTATGGATTCAGGAGTTGCACGCATAGACATTACCGACTGGGATGCTTATACAGCTGAGCTAGGCCACAGATTGGGATCAGAAAACAAACTGATTTCCATGATGATCGACAAAGCAAAACAAGATCCTAAAAAAGTAGCCTTCCCTGATGCCAGTGATTATGCAGTTCTTAAAGCTGCCAACATCGCTTACCAGGAACAAATGGCGACTCCGGTTTTAATAGGAAACGAAGAGAAAATCAGAAAACTGATCGAGGACAATGAACTTGATTTCGGAGATGTTCAGATCATTGACTGCCGTAACCGTCCGAACGATAAATTACGTCGCAGATATGCTGAGGTTCTATTCGAAAAACGCAAACGCAAAGGAGTGACTCTTGAAGAAGCGGTCGACAAAATGTTTGACAAACACTATTTTGCAGCCATGATGCTTGAATGCGGTGATGTGGATGCAGTAGTTTCAGGGTACTCTACACGGTATGCTGAAGCGATTAAACCTGCTCTGGAAATAATTGGGAAAAAACCCAATGTTGCCAAAGTTTTTGGTATGCACCTGATAATCAGCCCAAATGGCACTTATTTTCTTGCAGACACAACCATCGATGCTGCTCCTGATGTAAACGATTTGGTCGATACAGCAGTACAAGCATCTCAGGTAGTAAGGCAGTTCAATATTGAGCCAAATGTAGCCATGTTGTCTTATTCAAATTTTGGATCTAACCACGAACCTTCCCCTACTAAAGTTCGGGAAGCAGTAAAGATCCTCCATGAAAGGTATCCTGATATGATTGTTGATGGTGAAATGCAATTAAGTGTAGCTGTCAACAAGACAATTCGTAAGGAGATGTATCCATTTAATAGATTAGCGGAAAAAGATGCAAACGTATTGATATTCCCTAATCTAAGCTCTGCCAATATCTCTGTGCACAGCCTTCAGCACATTGCCGGCTGCGAAACTTTAGGACCTATTCTGGTTGGCAACCGCAAATCTATGCAGGTCATGCAGATGCACTGTTCTGTCCGTGACGTGGTAAATATGATTGCCATCGCCGTTGTAGATGCACAGTCAATAGAATAAAATAATATCAGCATAAATTTAGAATGGGGCAGTTTTGATACTGCCCCATTTCTTTTTATAATCGGCTTTAACTTTTCGTGTATTGAATAAATAATCTATTTTTAGGTGCAACCCTTATAGACTGCTCATATGTTGAGGACTTCTTTGCTTTTATTATTTATATTATTGACAATCAACTGTTTTTCTCAAACTTTTTGGCGAATTGAAAATGAAAGAGGGGAAGAATTGTTGCTAACAATTCAGGTTAATGAAAAAAATCAAACCTTCGAAGCCTACTCAAGGAAGGATGCTCTGAAGGAAATGGCCGGAACTTTTATGTATATGATGGCGAAAACGGCTGGCAAGGTTAAATATCCTGAGCTAATGCATGGCAACGGTTTAATTTCCTACCATTCGGATACTATTCATTATGATGGTTCCATCTTTTATCCTGATAATACTTTTATCCTCAAAGCCAAAACATGGAAGAATAAATTTTACGGTTTGCTAACCGACAAGAGGAATAGAACCACAATTTTAGTTGGCGACAATGTTCCGACAGACAAACCATTGAAAGACTATTCTTCCTTGATAAAAAATACATTTTCATTGGTTGAAGATTACTATTGGGACAAAAATCTAAGAAAATCCTCAGATTGGCTAAGTTATAAAAGCGATGTACTTATTCGGGGAGCGAAGATTTCCGATGATTATGAATTAGCCATGACCATGATGTGGACGGGGAAAAAGCTCAACAATGTTCCACACGAGCTCAGAAAAATCAACAACAAGGCTAAAGATTCACAGAAAAAGAATGCCCCTCCATTCAAAGTTATTGACACGAAGAATGCTATTTTGTTTCTAAATAATTTATCGGGCGAAAAAGATGAAATCGAACTGTTTTTCAAAGAAATGCAGAAATCAGAACCAAAAAATTTGATCCTGGATGCCAGAGGGACTAGAAATCTATCCATGAAATCAGCTTTATTGTTAGCTAACCATCTGAATGCAAAATCGGTAAACTGGGGCGTATTTCTGACCCGCAAATGGTCGGACAATGAAAGCTCTATTCCAATGCCATCTTCCTATGAGAAAATACTGGCAAATCCACTTGAGGCCGTCAGTAATGGGAAAAAAGAGTACATGGAGAAGGGTTTCTATCTCAAGACAATACCCTCTTTACCGTTATATTTTGGAAAAATTTATATGCTCACCAGCAAATGGAGCTCGAATGTTGCAGAAGCTTTGGCCATTTACCTGAAGAATGAAAAAATGGCAACAATTGTTGGACAAAAAAGTGCTGGTTCCCCGGTATTAAACTACATTTTCGAAATAGGTGATCAGTACCGCATAACCATTCCAATTGCCCTTTTTTATGACAAAGATGGAAAGACTTATCATGGAACAGGCGTAGAACCGGATGTCGTTACTGATGAAGATGCCCTGACGGTCTTACTTAAAAGACTAAAAGAATAAAGAGGAATGGCTATTTAAATACAACCAGAATTCCATCGTTGACATTTGAAATTTTAGCTGTTAATCTCAACTTTTGTTTGTCGTAATTGAAATCTATTGAATCGACCAATTCTACTCCATTGAACGAAAGTTTGGCAGGCTTCTGATCCAAATGTATGTTAAAGGTAGATGGTTTTTTCATCTCGCTTAATTTCAGTTCAATCCTGTCAGGAAAATTATTCATAGAGACAGTTGAGCTTCCACTCATATCAGGATGATGCATCGTGAATTGGTTGTCAACACCAGGATAAACCAGCCAGGTCAGAGTCCCCTTGTTTGCCTCAGACCCAAGTCCGGTATAACTTCTCTCTATGTTCATTGGAACGATTGCTCCTTCCCTGATGTAGACAGGAAACTCATCAAGCGGAAATTCTCTCTCGAAAGTCAAAGAACCGGATGATTCAATCAGTGCTTTATCGTCGAAAAAATACCTCCATTTACCGGCGGGAAGGGTCACTTTGTTTTTCAGATCATCACGATAAATGGGAGCTACTACGAAATCTTCTCCAAAAAGGTAATGGTATTTGCCATCAATGGGTTTTTGAAGGACTCTCCCACCCTGATTTCCGGTTACAACATAACTGTACATATAGGGCACAAGCTCGGTATGAAGCCACGAAAATTTGCGGATCACCTGCAACTCCTGTTGGGTTCTATGCCAAAGGGCTCGCTCTCCATGTCCGCCATTGAGAAAGAGTCCGCAAAATGTTGACAATTGGGTCCATCGCATGTAAAGGCGCGGTGGAATGACATTTCCGGAAAAACCGGCTATGTCAGAGCCAATCACGTTGTACCTCAATTTGGCAGCCTCAAGAATATTTTGAATGGCCATCTCAATGCCATCGATTCCGTCCAGGGCCAGGTCCTTGCTTTGCTTGTCTTCGCTGGTCATTTTCCCGGTAGATTCCCAGGTATGTTTTTGGTCTCCCACCCATGTCACCGGAGCGGCATCCAGCGGAGCGAAACCTTCGGGATGATACCATCGGTCGATGGATCGGGCCAATGTCACAAACTCCGGATTTTGAGTAAGGCCATGCCTGTATTCATCACGGTAGTAATGGTCCATGTAGGTTCGGGTGGTCATCAACCCGGATTTGGTTGATTTATAAGGAAAAGGTACCGGACCAAGCAACGTATAAAACAAGGTGGCGGTACCATCAAGTTTCCAACCATCAACGCCAAGATCGAAAAGATTCTGCTGACGGGCTCTCCACCATTTCATGGCATCCGGATTGGAGTAATCGATAAATCCGCCCTTCCCTTTCCACCAACTATTTATCTCGCCATGACCGGCCAAAAAACCCTTCTCAGAAGCCTCCTTAAAAAAAGATTCAGAATCCTTTATTCTGGTGTCTTTGCTTGAACTGTTCACCATGTTGGTGATCCAGCATACAACCCGATAACCCCTGTCCTGAAGTTGCCCGAACCATTGTTTTGGGTGAGGGTATAACAGCGTATCGATCTCAAAGTCATTGTATCGAAGGCTCCAAGGACTATCAATCAAAATGGTTCTCACCGGAATATCATATTTTGCATATCCATTTAACAAAGTATCCACCCTTTCCGCAGTATTGGCATCATCCTCCCACAGCCAGCATTCAAGGGCCCAGGCAGGCGTTAAAGGCGGATTACCATGGCGCTGCTGATTGAAGAACATTCCCCGGAAGGGATAAGCAAACCAGAAATAATAAAGCAACAGCAATATAATTGCAACGATCAGAAGTACCTTTTTCCAGGGTGATTTTTTCTTGACAGGAGACATTTGAAGGTATGGTTTAAAGAGTTTGAAATGTCTGAATTGTTTGAAGAGTTAAATGGATTGAGTGATTTTGAAGTGCACTAATTCGTGTAATCTGTGTAATCCGTGGTTGGGAGGGGTTTGTTATCGCATCATCTTAAGTCCGAAAATAAGCACCCCTGTGTTCACAAGTGTATGAACTAGTGCGCTATAGAATACATTTTTTGTCTTAAGGTATGTATAGCCATAGGCCCAGCCGGCAATACAAGCCAGACCAATGTAGATGATCGATTTGGCATGGTAGTGCACCAATCCAAAGGTAACACCGGTGATAGCAAGAGCTGTATAAACTCCATGGCCATATTTCCCGGACTTCTCGATAAGATAGGCAGATACAAATAATACGACCGTGACCAGTGCCGGAAACCATTTCATTTTGCCATCAAGAGTATATCCAACAACAAGAGCGCCAATGAAGAGGAGAAGAAAACCAATCTGCCAGAAGATCAGCCACGACTTCCCCTGTCCTATTCTTTTGGTCAGCAAATTTTGAAGGATTCCACGAAAAAACAGTTCTTCGAAAAGAGCTGTATGTAGAAAGGTTCCTACCACTGTAAAAAGTATTGATTTAAGCACTATATCAAAAGGATCGCTGTATCCAATGATGTCAATAAAATCGACAGATCTGCCGAAAACAAAAACAAAAGCATAAAATGCCAACCAGACAAGCAATGCTGTTTGAAGGGACTTCGAGTTGATTTCAAAAACAAAGCCGACCTCTTTTACACCTCTGACGATGGCAAATGAATATACACCTGAAAGGATGATCATCAAATGAGAAATGGAATCAAATCCAGGGCCATTGATCGGTAAGTCGCTATTTTGTTTTAGGCTGATCAATGCAGTAGGTAATAAGGTAAGGATGAAAACAGTAAAATCAAGCCACCCGATTTTTCTTCCGGGCTCGTTTTTAAATGCGAAGACCAATACCGGGAAATAAATAATATAAACCAATAAGCCGGGGTTTCCCAGTAAAATATTCTGGTCATTTAGCAAAAGGTAAATGAAGTACAAGATAAGCATGGCAGTAGGGAAGATCAGCACATGCCAGATTCCCTTTTGAATATACTGTCTGATGGCCAGGATGGCAGACTCACTGCCCAAAGTAAATTGCACGAAGTAAAAAATTACAAAAAATGGCAAAGCAAGCAGCAATTGAGACACAGGACATTTACCAATGGTATAAAATAGGAAAAGGATTGTCAGTCCCAGGGTTGCCAATCCCCCTTTCATCAATGAACTTGAAAGGGAGCTTACGAATCCCGCTTTTTTTGATTCCATAGTCGTAGTAGTTAAGAATTTGCATGGCAGAAGATCAAATCTGCACTTCGGTAGTTGAAGAATCAAAAATACAAATATCCATGAAATTGATGACGATCTGGCTAAAATATCTATTCCCTGGATTCCAGGAAAATGACTTTTTACTTCCTGCCAGGATCAGACCATCTGATTCTTGACAGATTACCCAAAAATATGGCATAAATCTTCTTGGAACAATCAATTAACTTCTAAATTTGTTAAACATCCAACTTACTGATAAAACATGAAAATCTCTCTCAAAATCCTATTGTTCCTGCTGGTTCTTGTTCCTTTTCAAAATATCCAGGGCCAGGCAAAGCATACCTTTGAAATTAAAAATGGTCAATTTGTGTACGACAATCAACCCATACAAATCCATAGCGGAGAGATGCATTTTGCCAGGATACCAAAAGAGTATTGGCAACATCGGCTAAGAATGTTGAAAGCCATGGGATTGAATACTGTAGCCACCTATGTATTCTGGAATTACCATGAAACCGCCCCAGGTATCTGGGATTTTAAGAGTGAGAGCAGAAACATTCACGAATTTATCCGGTTGGCACAGCAAGAGGGATTGATGGTGATTGTACGCCCAGGACCTTATGCTTGTGCGGAATGGGAATTCGGAGGTTATCCGTGGTGGTTGCAAAAGGAAAAATCCCTGGTAATTAGAAGCTACAATCAGCCATTCCTCGATTCGTGCAAAGTGTATATTAACCAACTGGTGGATCAAATAAGAGATCTTCAGATTACGAAAGGCGGACCCGTCATTATGGTACAGGCTGAAAACGAATTTGGTTCTTATGTTGCCCAGCGGAAAGATATTCCACTTGCCGATCACAAAAAATACAACACTGCCATCAAGCAATTGTTGCTCGATGCTGGTGTAGAGGTTCCACTCTTTACTTCTGATGGAAGTTGGCTTTTTGAAGGAGGATCATTGGAAGGTGTTCTTCCAACTGCAAACGGGGAAGACAATGTTGAGAAATTGAAAAAAATTGTTGACCAGTACAACGGTAACAAAGGTCCCTACATGGTGGCTGAATTCTATCCTGGATGGCTGGACCACTGGGCTGAGCCATTTCCCAAAGTATCGACAAAATCGGTTGTCGAACAGACTGAAAAATACCTATCGAATGGGGTTTCATTCAATTATTACATGGCTCACGGAGGAACGAACTTTGGCTTCACAACCGGGGCCAATTACGATAAAAACCATGACATACAGCCGGATATGACTAGCTATGATTACGATGCCCCTATCAGTGAAGCAGGTTGGGCAACCGAGAAATACATTGCCATAAGAGAAACCATTCATAAAAATACTGAGGCCATATTGCCTGAAATCCCAATACAAACCCCGGTCATTGAAATCCCTGCCATTAAACTTGACAAAGCTGTTTCGATTGATGCCATAATTAAAACTATTTCTCCTGTTAGCAATGAACAGCCTCTTACTTTTGAAGATCTGAACCAGGGACATGGCTATGTCCTTTATCGTCGACATTTTGTTCAACCCTTATCTGGAATGTTAAATATTAAAGGTTTAAGAGATTATGCGATCGTATCTGTCAATGGTGAGAAAGTTGGCGAACTCAACAGATATTATAAAAATTACAGCTGCCAGGTAGAAATACCATTCAATGCCACCCTTGAGATCCTGGTAGAGAACATGGGTCGTATCAATTACGGGGCTGAAATTATCCATAACCTTAAGGGTATTATTTCTCCTGTCCTGATCGATAACAACGAGATCACCGGAAATTGGGAGATGATTCGTTTGCCAATGGATCATACTCCTGATCTTTCCCAAATGAAAGATGAATTCGTGCCGGGACGAGCCACTTTGTACAGTGGAAGTTTTGAGCTGAAAGAGACAGGTGACACCTTTGTTGATATGCGCAACTGGGGCAAAGGTATACTCTTTGTGAACGGCAACAACTTGGGACGCTACTGGAGTGTTGGTCCACAGCAAACTCTTTATCTGCCTGGATGCTGGCTGAAGAAAGGGAAAAATCAAGTTGTAATTTTTGAACAGAAACTGACTGAAAGGATGAATAGTTTGAGTACGATTAAGACGCCAATTCTGGAGGAGTTAAAAAAACAGTAAGCTCCTTAAATTTATCAAATCATCCATTATTAAGGAAGCATAATCAAAAAACAGTGGTACGAATCGCTGTTTGAGAATTACAGCCAGAAGTATAACAATATAACTTTTAGACATTGATATACAGGTTATTGCAGAAATGTGATACCGTAGCGTGAAGTTGTTTTACAACATGATTTACTTAAATCATTTGGCATCCTGAATAATAATATTGTTATTTAGGCGACTATTAACAAAATTCATAGCCAAATGTCAAAACAAGATTTACCAATATTGCAGATTGGAGACCTGAGCATTTGCCCCCCTATCATACAGGGAGGCATGGGTGTTAGGGTTTCGGGAGCAAATCTGGCTTCAGCAGTAGCGAATGAAGGATGCGCTGGAGTTATTGCCAGTGTCGGATTAGGAGGATATGAAAATGCTTCGGCCTCAAAATTTGTAGAGATCAACAACGAAGGGTTGAGAACTTCTATCCGAAAAGCACGTTCACAATCAGGAGGAATTCTGGGGGTGAATGTCATGGTTGTTTTGTCTAACTATGAAGAATTTGTAAAGGTTTGTGTCGAAGAAGCCGTGGATCTGATTATTTGCGGATCCGGCCTCCCTTTGGATCTCCCAAAATTAACAGAAGGGTCAAATATCAAGTTGATCCCAATTGTTTCATCTGCAAGGGCTTTTAATATTATATATAGAAAGTGGAAACAGAATTACAACAAAATTCCAGACGCTGTAATCCTTGAAGGTCCCTTGGCAGGCGGTCATCTGGGATTCTCCTATGATGATATCCTGAACGAAAAAACGAAGACTCTGGAAGAATTAGTGACAGAATTGGTCGAATTCATAGCTACGCTGGATGAAAATATTCCTGTGATTGCGGCAGGTGGTATTTGGGATGGAGCCGATATTGCAAGGTTTTTAAAAATTGGTGCAGCCGGGGTTCAAATGGCTACCAGATTTGTCTGCACAGACGAATGTGATGTCCACGAAGATTTTAAACAGGCCTATATCACTGCAAAAAAGGAAGATATTGGCATAATCAACAGTCCGGTGGGATTACCAGGAAGGGTCATTCGCAATGAATTTACTCAAAGGGTCTTAAAAGGTGAAACCATACCTTTCAAATGCCCTCATCACTGTCTGAGATCTTGTAATCCACGCGTCGCTCCCTACTGTATCGCAAAAGTTCTGACAGATGCATCAAAAGGCTTATTGCTCAACTCTTTTGTATTTGCAGGAGCCAACGCTTATCGTTGTACAGAGATTGTTTCAGTAAAGGTGCTTATTGATGAGTTGAAAATGGAACTTTCCGCCAATTTGTAAGAGCGGAAGCGTGAGTTTAGTGAGCCAGATTTTTCACTACAAATTCCAGAATATTTGATCGCAGCTTATTCAGCTTTTGAAAGGTTACGCGAAAAAATGATTTTAGTCTGATGACCTGAATCAGATTGTAATCAAATTCTAGCAGGTTGAAGGCTGCCTTTCCAGCAAATGGCAGGAAGAAAAGTATCCCGAAACCAAGCCAGGGTAAACCGGATAGCAGACCTGTCAAAACACATTCCAGAATATAAAAAAGTGGGAAAAGCACCAAACCTGAGACGAAGATGAAGGTACTGAGAAAGGCCGGATCTTTGACTTTCCTGGTAAGGACTACTCTGGGAAAATAATATGGAATGAAGTTAAAGAGAATACCAAAGACCAATAACGGAAGAGTAAGGATTGCAAAACCGAACTGTAGCAATAGTTTGGCAAATGAAGTATGATTGGCCTTGACTAGCTGATGGTTTTTAAATCCAGCGGCTTTGAGTCCTTCCACATAGGCTATTGTCTTTCTTCTAAGCTGATCAAAACTTTCGAATTGATCCACTTCCATTTTCTCAATTTTGGCAATTAGTTCCTTATCTGCCCAAAGTTGTTGCAAGGTTGCGTTTTTACTAAAAAATTTATAATGGGAATACTCTTCTCCGGAAACCATGCGAATATCTTCATAATCCTTGTAAAGCTCTTTACTATTTATCTGTAACGTAAGAGGTTCAAGCTTTTCATGAATTTCATCCCGCAGAGTTATCATTGCATTTTGTGGATTCTCGGCATAGCGTCTCTGATACCCTCCTATCCCAATGGGTTGACCATACTCCACGACCAGAGTACGGTTAAATCTCCAGTAATGATCATAATAGATGCCAACCGGAACTATTTGGAGTCCAAGCTGAAAATTGTTTTTATCTTCTGCTTCAAGGGCAATACGTGGAATGGCCTTTTTGTGTTGAAGCATCTGCCTCTTGCCTGAATGTGCGGCCTCTGGGAAAAGTGCAACTGAATCCTTATTCTCAAGTACTTCGGTAACCTGGTCAAATATAAGCTCGTTGTTGGTTAGATTTTCCTTCCCATCCCTGATGCGGTAAATAGGGACCATCTTCATAAACTTTAATGCCGGCCTGGCCAACTTACTTTTAAAAATATCAGCCCGCGCCAACCACAATGTTTGCAGTGGATTCGTACAGGATATAGCCAAAGGATCCATCAAAGCATTCTGGTGGTTGGCAGCAAAAATGACAGGCACGTCTTTGGGTATCAACTCTCGGCCGACCACAACAATTCTCTTGTGCGTAAGCCAAAAGGCAAAACGCACATAAGTCCTCAAAGCTTCGTATCCTTTAGACCACCGCTTCATAAGATACTTTCAATGGTTTGTGTGACCAATACCATGCAATGCCCAGTCCGCTGATAATGTGCCAGATTCCCCACCAGGCAGCAATGACAGCCATCCCTCCCAGCTCCATTTCAGGCGGGAAAATCTTTGGATTAAAGAGAAGTGCCAAGGCCAGACCGGAATTGTGAATACCTGTTTCAATGGCCAATGTTCGCCGGTCCCTTTGATCACATTTTAGCAGGGCACCAAATAAATAACCTGTAAGCATCGCCAAACCGTTTTGCAGCAAGACAAAAAAGAATACCAGATGAATGTAGGCCATAAATTGAGAAAAATTGGCTGCAAGCATTGAAATCACCATAATGACAAAAAAAGCAAGAGATCCTTTGTTAATCGGCTTTTTGATTTTTTGTGTCAGCTTGGGAAATTTATACTGAACAAACAGCCCTGACAAAACAGGTATTCCCAATAAAATGAAAACTGTCTGAAACATTTGAAAGGTATCAATTTCAAGTGGCCTAACCAATCCAGCTGCACCATGGGCATTGTAAAAATCAATGTAAAGATTGCCCCAGAAAGCAAAATTAAAAGGAGTAAAAAAGATGGCAGTCAAAGTTGAAATTGCGGTTAAACTTACTGCAAGTGCAACATTCCCCTTTGCCATCGAACTGATGAAATTGGAGATATTCCCTCCCGGGCAGGCAGCTACCATGATCATTCCAAGGGCAATCGTGGGTGATGGATTGAGGAGAATTACCAATAGGAAAGTAAAGGCAGGCAACAGAAATGTCTGACTCACATATCCGGTAATGGCAGGTTTTGGCTTCTTTAAAAGATTGGTAAAATGCTCCAATTTAATATCAAGTGCCACACCAAACATCACAAATGCAAGAGTGATATTTAAAAACAACAGGCCTGATGGTGAAAAATTGAGCCTGACATGGTCAAGAATTTCGAGAGAGTTGTTCATTGGCTAATATGCTAATGTGAAAATATGAAAATATGTTAATGTGAAAATGAATAGAACAGTGAGGATGAAAATTTTTAAGATATAATTAAACCTTCAGTGTCCAACCATCCCGGTAGTTAGTTTTAACCAACTCTGCAGCGAACTGTTTGGCATTCAATTCCAATGTTTTAGGCTCAGTGCCGGTAATTCCGGTGGAAACCGAAATCTTATCATTATCTGATAAGTTTGTGAAGGTCATATTCTCACCATCCCATTTCAGCTTCTTTTGCAGCCCTTGCATGCGCACTGCGAGATTTCCCATAACCACCATCTCATTGAGCGGACAGGCATATTCAAAATTTGATAAAGGCAGAACCCTGCTTTCGGGTGATTCTTTGCATGCACGAACCCAGTCCATCTCGTGATGGATTTCAATTCTTCGAAGAGTCTTTGGTGGCTTAACAAGTTTTGCAAATTTCTCCTCGGGCAGAAGTTTGTATCCACTTCCGTAATTACCGCAAACCAGCGTCCCCTTTGAGCCATGAAAGATCACACCGTTTTTGCCCTGCCCCAGCTCCTTCCCATCCGGCAGACTGACTGGACGGGCAGGAAGCAATCCGCCATCATACCAGGTGACATCGACCTCAGGCATTTTCAGTTTACCAACATTTGCCCGTGCAGGAAAGTTGTACCTTATCAGCGATGAATTGGGCGCACTTTCGTTGTTAAACACTGAAGAAGAAGCCTCTATCGAAGCCGGATGACCCAATTTTAAAGCTGCAAAAACGATGTCCAGCACATGACAAGCCATATCGCCAAGAGCACCGGTACCAAAATCCCACCAACCCCTCCAGTTCCATGGATGATAAGCTGAATGATAGGGACGCATAACCGCCGGACCAATAAAAAGGTCCCAGTTGATACCTTCAGGAAGCCACATTCCCTGTGGTGGGCGTGTCAATCCTTGCGGCCAGATCGGACGATCAGTCCAGGCATCCACCTTATCTATATTTCCAATAGCACCACTCCAAATTAATTCGCAAACTTCGGCAACTGTATCGCTGCTGTGTCCTTCATTCCCCATTTGGGTAACTACTTTGTATTTCCTGGAAGCCTCCAGCAGCATTCTGGATTCATAAACAGTATGGGTTAGTGGTTTTTGAACATAAACGTGTTTTCCAAGTTGCATGGCAGCAAGTGCACAAACTGCATGGGTGTGATCAGGTGTCGCAATCATCACTGCATCAATGTCCTTGTGCATCTCACTGAACATGATGCGAAAATCCATGAATTTTTTGGCTAAAGGATATTGATTGAAAGTTTTGGCTGCATAGTTCCAGTCAATGTCACACAAGGCAACAATATTTTCTGAACTCATATTTTTCAGGTTTACCTGACCCTTTCCTCCTACCCCAATGCCTGCAATATTGAGTTTGTCGCTGGGCGCCTTGTGTCCTAATCCGCTGACTACCTGACTGGGAAGAATGGTCATACCGGCTGCAGTGGCAGCTGTGGTACCAACAAATTCCCTTCGCGTGAAATTCTTGGGAGTTTCCATGATTGTGAAGTTGTTTAGTCGTTGGTCGATGGTCCTGAGAACAGGATCAATTAATTAGGTGAAAATAAAAAAAAAATGCTTACGGAATAACTTCTGCCACAACAAATGTACTTCCTCCAACAAAGATCAAATCATCTGGGTCTGCATACATTTTTGCCTCCTGTAGTGCTGAAGGAACGTCCTCATAAGCAGCCCCATTCAATCCAAAAAAAGTTGACATTTGCATCAATTGATGCTCCGAAAGGGCCCTGGGAATGGATGCTTTGGTGAAATAGTATACGGCCTCTTTGGGTAGAAGTGCCAAAATGCCGGCAATGTCCTTGTCGCTAACCATGCCGATTATGAAATGAAGTTTTTTGTAGGAGAGCTGCCTCAATTGCGAAACCACCTCCCTGATACCGGCTTCGTTATGTGCAGTATCGCAAATTATCCGCGGATTAGCACCAATTGTTTGCCAACGACCCGACAATCCGGTTAATCCGCAAACATTTTCCAATCCACTCCGAATATGTGATTCTGAAATATTCCAACCTTTCCTTTTTAACTCCTGAATGGCACACAAAAGCGTACAGACATTTTTGGACTGATATTTACCAAGAAGGTCGAGGCGGAGATTTTCGAACAATATTCCTTCACTATTCTTAATATTAAAAATCTGCTTCTGATCAAGGGAAACCATGGAATAGTCGGCTCGAAGTGTCTGGTCTGCAAAAAGTATTTCTGAATTATTTTCTTTGGCTTTCCCCTGAAAAATTATTGAGGTTTGGGGATGCGTCTCTCCAATGACAACCGGGATGAAAGGTTTAATTATTCCAGCTTTTTCGAGGGCAATCCGTCCCAAAGAATCGCCAAGCAAAGCGGTGTGATCCAAACTAATGTTTGTGATAACAGACACCAATGGCATGATTATGTTTGTAGAATCAAGCTTGCCGCCCAATCCAACTTCTATGACTGCGATATCAACATTTTGAAATGCAAAATAATCGAACGCCATCAATACTGTCAGCTCGAAGAATGTGGGCTCCAGACCTTTACTTTCATTCATATCCAGAAAACGTTTCACAAAATCTGTCACGAAAGACTCCTGAACCATCTCTCCATTGACCCTAATTCTTTCCCTGAAATCTTTGAGATGCGGTGAAGTATACAAGCCAGTTTTGTATCCTGCTTCATGTAAGATGGCAGCCAGCATGTGAGAGACAGAACCTTTGCCGTTTGTGCCGGCTATGTGAACGTTCGGAAATTTGTTGTGCGGATGTCCAAACAGAATATCCAATGCGAGCGTATTGTCAAGGCTCCCTTTGTAAGCGGCAGGCCCTTTTCGTTGGTAATAAGGTAATTGTTCGTACAAATACTCAAGCACCTCTTTGTATTCCATTCTTTAAACTTTGCTAACAAAATGTAGATACAAAGATGTAAAAAACCTTTCTCCAAAACTATCACCATTTTGTTTTAATATTATCTTTAAGCGCCACCATAGAGGTGGGTTACCCGGGCCTGTCTGATAGCTCATGAACATGGAATTTGATCCGTATTCTGATAGCAGAAGGCCTGAAATTGTCTTAGTTAACATGATCTGAACCATGAAGCGGCCAAAAACTTTTATTCTTGATACCAATGTCATTCTGCACGACAGTGAATGCATTTACAATTTCGAAGACAATGATGTTGTCATTCCAATTACTGTTCTTGAGGAGTTGGACAAATTTAAGCGAGGTGATGATCAAATCAATTTTCAAGCCAGGCAGTTTGTCAGAATTCTTGATGAGTTGGTAGGGAAAACCCCTATCGACAAAGGAATAAATTTGGGACAGGGTAAAGGAAAGCTTTACATTGAGCTAGGGAAGCCTTATTCTGATCAGCTTAAAGCCTCATTCCGTGAGGATATTCCGGATCACCGGATTTTGGCCATTGCAGAATTCCTGCGGGACAAGCATACTACGCGAAAGGTTATCCTGGTAAGCAAGGATGTCAATTTGAGAATCAAAGCCAAATCACTTCAAGTTGAGGCTGAGGATTATAAAAACGACAAGGTTGAAGATATCGAAGTACTCTATCAGGGTATTCGGGAAATCAAGGATTTCGATGAACAATCTATAGCCAAATTATACGAGAATAATTTTATCTCAGTAGAAGAATCGGGCATTGAAAAGAAACCTTTTCCAAATGAATTCTTCATTCTAAAAAGTGCCCATGCCAGTGTTTTGGCTCACTACAATGTCTTCCGCACCAGATTGGAACGGGTTGACAAGAAGATTGCCTTTGGTATTCGACCCAGAAATGCCGAGCAAACCTTCTCTTTGCAGGCGCTGATGGATCCTGAGATCAAACTGGTAAGCCTGACGGGCAAAGCAGGAACAGGGAAAACGCTCCTTGCACTTGCAGCAGCAATTGCTCAACACAACATTTATGATCAGATCATGCTGGCAAGACCGATCGTTGCCCTGAGTAACCGCGATATTGGCTTCCTACCGGGGGATGCTGAAGAGAAAGTATCGCCATATATGCAACCTTTATTTGATAATCTTGCTGTGATCAAACGATGTTTCGACACACATACGCATGAACACCACGTTATTGAAGATTTGCAAAAAGATGACAGACTGGTTATTTGTCCACTGGCATTCATCCGCGGACGAAGTCTGTCTAACTGTTATTTCATCATCGATGAAGCCCAAAACCTCACTCCGCATGAGGTAAAAACGATCATCACAAGAGCCGGCGAAGGAACAAAAATGGTATTTACCGGTGATATCCAGCAAATTGACTCTCCTTATCTTGATATGCAGTCTAATGGGTTGGCCTACCTGACAGATAGAATGAAAGGCCAGGATATTTTTGCCCATATCAATTTGCTCAAAGGGGAAAGAAGTTATTTGGCCGAGTTGGCAAGCGATCTGCTGTAGAAATTTTCGATTTTGGAATTAGGTATAGATCCGTACTTTTGTTGGCTCGAATAGATTTGCATGAATCATACGGATAAAAAAGTTGCTTTTGGTACACTTGGCTGTAAACTAAATTTTTCAGAAACCTCCACCATTGCCCGTTCTTTTCTGGATCTGGGGTACCAAAGGATTGATTTCAAGGAAATTGCTGATGTATATGTGATTAACACCTGCTCGGTTACAGATTCCGCTGATAAAAAAAGCCGCTCCTTGATCAGGCAGGCTACACGCCAAAATCCTGCTGCTTTTGTTGTTGTGATTGGTTGTTATGCTCAGCTAAAGGCAGAAGAGGCTGCTTCAATTGAAGGTGTCGATTTAATTCTTGGAGCAAATGACAAGTTTAACATCACAAAATTTCTTGAGAATCTAGAGAAGCATCCAAAAGGAGAAGTGCATGACTGCAGCTTTAATGAAATAGTAGATTTTCAACCTTCCTCCTCCTATGGTGACAGAACACGGAGCTTTTTAAAAGTTCAGGATGGTTGCAACTATTTCTGTACCTATTGCACGATTCCCCTTGCCAGAGGCAAAAGCAGGAATCCACCCATCGGCGACCTTGTTCAGGAGGCCAGAAGGTTGGTTGACCAAGGCATAAAGGAGATCAATCTTACAGGTGTAAACATTGGAGATTTCGGTAAAAGTACCGGAGAATCATTTTTTGAGCTATTGCAGGCCCTTGATCAAATCGAAGAGATTACAAGGATCAGAATGGGTTCTGTCGAGCCAAATCTGCTGAGCAATGAAATAATCTCCTTTGTAGCAAATTCCCAACGAATCGCACCGCATTTTCATATTCCATTACAGTCAGGCACCAATGAGGTACTGGCTCTTATGAAAAGACGCTACAATATTGAACTTTTTCAGGAACGCGTGAATACCATCAGAAAGCAAATTCCCCATGCTTTTATAGGGGTAGATGTTATTGCAGGGATGAATGGTGAAACGGATGAACTTTTTGAAAGAGCCTATCATTTTATAAATGAGCTGGATGTGTCACAGCTGCATGCCTTTCCCTATTCTGAACGTGCCAATACCAAGGCCCTTTCAATTAGCGGTGTTGTATCTATTTCAGATCGAAAGTTCAGAACACAGCAATTGATTCAGCTATCCATCAATAAACTTCAAAAGTTCTATGTAAACAATCTGGGAAGAAATGCGACAGTATTGTTCGAAAACCAATCTCAGAAAAAATTTTGCGAAGGCTGGACTGAAAATTACATCAGAGTTGAAGTGCCTTTCCATGCCGGGCTACTGAATTGCACAAGATTGGTCAAGTTAAAGGAAATCAATGAAAATGGACATGTCAACGGCGACATCCTAATCGCATAGCCTTGCACCAGCCGGGGATAATCACTACTTTTGAATAAAAAAATATGGATTTACAAAAGGTCTGTCAGGAGGTCATAGAAATAGCTAAAAGTGCAGGTGCATTTATTGCCGGTGAACGCTCCGATTTTGATCTCAAGCTTGTTGAGCTAAAAGGGAAAGCCAATTTTGTATCATATGTCGACAAGAAAGCAGAAGAGCTTATTGTTGAAAGACTCAGAAAACTTTTGCCGGAGTCTGGTTTTATCACAGAAGAGGGGACCGCATTTGATTCGGGTGAGAAATACCGTTGGGTGATTGACCCCTTGGATGGAACAACCAATTTTATTCATGGTGCTCCGCCGTATGCGGTTTCAATTGGATTACTGGAATATGAGGAGATTGTACTAGGTGTGGTTTATGAAATTACGAAGAATGAGTGCTTTTATGCCTGGAAAGGCAGCAAGGCCATGCTAAACGGAAAAGAGATCCATGTTTCTGAAGCCGCTACCACCAACGAAGCTCTTATCGTTACCGGATTTCCTTACGGTGAAGTAAAAAACGCTGATGCATTCCTAGAAACCATCCTATTTTTTATGTCCAATTCTCATGGAATTAGGAGATTAGGCTCTGCAGCAACAGATTTATCCTATGTTGCTGCCGGCAGATTTGAAGCTTTTTGGGAAAAAGGACTAAGTCCTTGGGATATTGCAGCCGGCGCCATCATCTTGAAGCAAGCCGGTGGCAAAGTCACTAATTTCGTTGGAAAAGAAAATTTTCTCTTCAGTGGTGAAATTATTGCCACGAACAACAATTATTACAATGAATTTCAAGCCATCATAGAGCGAATCTATTGTAAGTAAGCATGGATACAAAGGCACATCCCGGTTACTACCTTTTAAGATCCTATACTTGGATGGTTCAGCTGTTTCCGCTGAGGATTCATTATGTCTTATCCAGCATTATCTTTGTTCTTATCTATCATGTTTTCAGGTACCGCAGAGATGTGGTCTCCATTAACCTTTTGAATTCTTTTCCGGAAAAACCAAAAGAAGAAATCATTCAGATAGGTGAAAAATTTTACCGGTTTTTATGTGATAGTATAATCGAAACGTTCTATTATGACAGAATTTCTATTAAAGAGATTATGCAACGTCATAAAGTCCTTAACATCGGGTTGGTAGAAAAATATTTAGCTGAAGGTCGTCCTGTAATTATTGCAACTGCACATTACAACAACTGGGAATGGAACTGCAGCTTGACGCTACATTCAAAATATTCCGGGAATGTCATCTATAAGAAACTGTCAAACAAAAGTTTTGATCAGTTTTACTACAACATGAGAGCACAGTTTGGAATCCGGCCCATTGACCGATCAGATTTCTATAGACAGTTGCTTTCAGATCTCCACAACAACAAATCATCTGCGACCGCCTTTTTGATGGATCAAACACCCAGGAAGCATGAAATTCAGTATTGGACGACCTTTCTAAATCAGGAGACGGCGGTATTGACCGGCACTGAGAAAATTTCCCGCAAACTGGATGCCGCAGTATTGTTCTGTCACGTTAGAAAATTAAAAAGAGGGTATAATAGCCTTGAATTTTCATTGATTGCAGACCATGCAAGAAATACTGCCCCTTTTGAAATTACAGAAAAAGCCACTCGAATGATTGAAGCCATGATCGTTGAATGCCCTGAATATTGGCTTTGGACGCACAAAAGATGGAAACATAAGAGGGAAGAAGGATAAAGTTAAAGGGAAGAAGCATTTGTGGTTAACCCAGCGAATAAGTGGGTTTAAAGGCAAAAATTGACAATGAACAACAATAAGAAAATTTCCATTGTAATTCTGAACTGGAACGGCAGCAGTTTCCTGAAAAGATTTTTGCCTTCAGTTATCGCCTTTTCAAAAGGGAATGTAGAAATTGTCGTAGCGGACAATGGTTCAACAGACGATAGTGCCACAACAATTTTAACACTTTTTCCAGAAGTAACTTACATTCAGCTGGACCATAATTATGGTTTTGCTGAAGGATATAACAGGGCATTGGAACATCTCCAGGCGGACTATTTTGTATTGCTCAATTCAGATGTTGAAGTTACTGCCGGATGGCTTGACCCAATTCTGGACCTGATGGAAATGAATCCGTCAATTGGAATTTGTCAGCCAAAGATTCTTAGCCTCGAGCGTGCACAGGAATTTGAATATGCCGGTGCAGCAGGAGGCTTTATTGACAGGTTTGGCTATCCCTTCTGCAGAGGAAGAATATTACAGGAAATTGAACTGGACCACGGACAATATAATGGGACTATACCGGTTTCCTGGGCTTCCGGTGCCTGCATGGTGGTTAAATCGCTTGTGTGGAAAACCTGCTGTGGATTTGATGCTGACTTCTGGGCCCACATGGAGGAGATCGACCTCTGTTGGAGGGCTAAACATCTCGGTTACAACGTTTATATTTGTCCTGATTCCGTAGTATATCACCTGGGTGGCGGCACTTTGCCTTACAATAGTCCACTGAAGATTCATCTAAATTTCAGAAACAACCTCTTTTTGTTGTTTAAAAACCTGCCGGTGAAGCAACTGGCAAGCAAACTCCCTGTCAGGATGGTTCTTGATGGAGTTGCTGCCTTCATGTTCCTGTTCAAAGGTGAATTTAAATCCTTTGGAAGAGTTTTTACAGCGCATCTGAAATTCTATGGAATGTTGCCAAAGCTTTTAAAAAAACGCTCTGCTATCATGCAGTCAAGTACAAATAGATCAATCAGATTGACTACCGGCAATAGCATCGTATGGAATTACTTTATTAAAAAACGGAGAAAATTTTCTGAAATAGCACCTTGAATTATGCGCATAACAAGAGAAAGTTGTATTGGACTGATCATCGACATCCAGGAAAAGTTATTTCCGCTGATGGCTGAAAAAGAGTTACTGCTGGCTAACAGCCAAAAACTCATCGAAGGACTTAAAGGGCTACAAATTTCCTTATTGGTTACTCAGCAATATAGCAATGGGTTAGGAGGAACTATTCAGGAGATAAGTTCGCTGTTCGACCCCCTCAACTTCATAGAAAAGAAAACTTTTAGTTGCATGGACGAGGTACTCTTCTTGGAAGCCCTTGAACGATCGGGGAAATCCAGCGTATTGATTTGTGGTATAGAATCACATGTTTGTGTTCTGCAAACGGCAATTGACCTCAGGGAAAAAGGATTTCAGCCTGTTGTGATATCAAACTGCATCAGCTCAAGGGATCTCGCAGAAAAACAAGTTGCTTTGCAGCGCTTTGCTCAGGAAGGAATCCTGGTTTCCACTGTTGAATCCATTCTATTTGAATTAACACGAACTTCTTCTGCCATCGAATTTAAGTCCATCTCAAAGTTAGTCAAGTAGTTAAATGATTTTCTCTTGCTTACAAATCGTAAGTTAAAATTTTTGCTAAAATTCTTCCGGCAAGATCAATCCCCTATAATATTCTTATTTTTGTGCTGCAAATGAATTGTCAGCTAAAGAATTGCATCATGGAAGTATACAAATTTGGTGGAACCTCAGTGGGTTCAATAGAGAATATGAGATCGGTAATAAAATTAATTGCCGATGGGATACAGAAGATGGTGGTCTTGTCAGCCATGTCAGGAACGACAAACAGTCTCGTCGAAATTTCTGATTATCTGACCAAAAAGAATAAGGAATCTGCACTTGCCCAGATAAGTATCCTTGAAAAAAAATATTACAATGTCGTTTTTGATCTTTTCAAAAGCCTTGATATGAAAGACAAGGGCAAAAAGGTTTTGGAAGAACATTTCGATTTCATAAAAGCCTTTACAACCGGAACCTTTTCAGAAGCAGGAGAAAGAGCAATTCTAGCACAAGGAGAGCTCATTTCAACTGCACTTTTTACTCTTTTGATGCAGGAAGAAGGTTATAATGCAGCCTTATTGCCAGCTCTTGAATTTATGAGAATTGATGATGACAAGATGCCAGACAGTCGTTTCATTAAACAAAAACTGAATGAAATATTGTCATCCACGCCAAAGGCTGACTATTATATTACGCAGGGATTTATTTGCAGAAACGAATCTGGTGAGATTGATAACCTGCAGCGGGGAGGCTCGGATTACACTGCAACTCTGATTGGAGCAGCCATCAATAGTCGTGAGGTTCAAATATGGACAGATATTGATGGATTTCACAACAACGACCCACGATTCGTTGAAAATACCAAACGTGTAGATGTTCTCTCATTCAATGAAGCAGCTGAGCTCGCATATTTTGGGGCCAAAATATTGCATCCGCAAACTGTGCTTCCCGCTAAAAACAACAATATCCCTGTCAGATTAAAAAACACCATGAATCCGCCGGATCCCGGAACGCTCATAACCGGAGAAAGTCAGGGTGCCGGGATCAAGGCCGTTGCTGCCAAGGACGGAATCACCGCCATCAAAATTCGTTCCGGAAGAATGCTAAATGCCTATGGCTTTATGAAAAATATTTTTGAAATATTTGAATATTTCAAAACTTCTGTTGACATGGTAACTACTTCTGAAGTAGCAGTCTCTGTTACGATAGATAATCCCAAACATCTTGAGGAAATCGTCAATGAACTCAAAGAATATGGAGATGTCGAAGTAGACAAAAACCAGACAATCGTTTGTATAGTAGGCAATATGATCGCAGAAGAAAAAGGATTTGCCTCAAAAGTATTCATGGCTCTGGATGACATCCCTATTCGTATGATTTCATATGGTGGAAGCAAGCACAATATCTCGGTGCTTGTAAATACTGCTGACAAGAAATCGACTCTTGTGGCCTTAAGCGAAAAACTGCTAAACGTTTAATCAAGAAATATGGACCAGATTGATGACCCATCAGGTAATTCAAAAAACTACAAATGGGGGGTTTTTTATGCAAATAAGTCCGACTCCAGAATCTTTGTCCCAAAAAGATTTGGGTTTGGGTATACTTTAAACTTTGGAATTCCTTACGTTACAATCGGATTTGTTATAATCCTTCTGATTATCTTTACGCAGGTTCTATTCCACATTATCTAAGAAAAAGACCTACCTATTTGACGAACCTCTCGAAATTGTAAACCGGAGTAGCGTACATTTTCAGCCAAAGCACCATTGAATCTTCAATGTCCTCATTGACAAGCTGTAACCGTTCGTGGGTTAAATCCACAAACGATTCTTTCTGTTGCATTGTATATTTTGATTCATACTTTTTAGTCTTGAAGTATAAATCATATGCAATATAGTTGTTGGAAAATAACCGGTAATTTCTGTAAATCTCCTTATCTATATGCTCTGCCAACAATCTCAAGCGTTCGTTCATGGCTGGCTCATGTGAAATATGGTGCAAAACTTCTTCATCAATCTGATTTCCAAATTGAATATGGATTCTCCCTTTGGGATTACTTAATCCACTTACCATATTCATCAGGTCGTCCTTTTCTGTTTTCTGAAAATTCGGATCTGACTCGCGCTTTTTCAACTCTACAACTTTTTCATTTCCGCAAGGCTCAATCTCATAGGAAATAGCCATTGGAACAATTTTAAGTTCTTTAAATCCTTCGAAGAAACCATTTCCATTGGACATATTAAGCATTTTCAACAGAGCCGGCTGGGTGCAATCATTTCCATCTTTGGCGCGACCTTCCCTTTGTGCGATCCAAATTGAATCACTCCCTTTGGTAATCATATGACGGATGTAGCTCGACAGATGCCTGGATGAGACCAGCATTTCCTTGACAGGAATATTACGCTTAACAATGAATGAACGGTTGATCCTAACCAGATCATTGATCCAGGGGAAAATTAAAAGGTTGCTTCCTATGGCAATCTCAGTCGGACTAAAACCACTGGCATGCATTTTAACATTCATCAGGGCCGAATCCAGAATGATATCCCTGTGATTTGATATGTACAAATATCGCTGATTTTTATCCAAATCCTCCAAACCATTCATTGATAATCCATTGGAGCTTGCGGCGAGAATTTGATTGATCATAGGGACAACGAACTTATCCTGAAAGACTTCAATCGTTTTTGTCGTAAGCAAAGCCGCTCGCATTTGAGCATGTTCTGCTTCATCTTTATTCAAACTCCTTAATACATTGTCGAACAACGGGTCTTTCAATAATCGTTCTATTATGGTTGGGAATTCCTCGTTCCGATAAGGGCGTATATCATCAAAATTGTGCGTGAAAGGCATTTTTCGTCGTTTAATAATTCGGTTACCCAAATTTGGGACGATGCAAAGTTACAAAATATCATAGTTCGATTGAACTTTTAGATTTTTTTAACCATTCAATCTCTTGAACGAATTGGAGGTTTCACTTAGTTTTTCGCAAAGCCAACTTAAAATATGGTTTAGTTTGAAGGGTTTATGGGGATTAAAAATTGTTTATGAAGTCAAACATTTCAAACATTAAAACTTCAGGCATACCTGACTTCTTACCTCAAATCTGTGATTACCCTGGGTTGTATCGTTCCCGGAACCAAGGAATGCTGCTCCTTCCCGTATGGTGTATCCGCCTTTAAAATATAGTGTTATCAACCTGCAAGGTTGCCACTTAAGATTCAGATAGGTTCTCCAGCCCTTCCCATGAAATTCTGGAATGGCAAAATAATAAAGCAGGTCATTTTCATAGCTATATACCCTTGAATTGTAACCATCAGTTGAATACCTGGCTACTCTGAACCAACACTTAAATTTCAAGGAGGGTGAATAGATAAAATCCTGAAATATCAGGTATCCCTTCTCTTTTATAGCCTGATACCTGTATCCTACATATTCAATTCTGCTTCTAAACTGAAGCTTTTCACTGATTTTCCAGTCGCAATGTGCTCTCCATTTTGCTGTATTTTCATCCCATTGTTCAGGCACGCCGGTCATCCCGGAAGTTTTTTGTGGTTTTTGGACAAATCTGCCATGGAGATAAACAGAAAGGTTTGTCTTGATAGCCATTTCAGCCTGAAAGGCCAACGTATGACCTTGAGCAGGAGTGATCGTTTGGAAAGTCATCCAGGGAAAGTTAAACAGATCGGCTTGTCCGCTTAGCTTAACTTTTGAGATTGGATAATAGGCAAAAGCAGCATAAAAGCCCTCTTCATTCCGGCCACCACTACCATTTGCAAAAGCTGCAGAGTTGAAGGATTGAAACGAGGGGTCGTAGTTTCGATAAAGCATGGAGAGAGATAACTGGGGATGAGCCTTCCACACTAATCCATTGACAAAAGCCGGCTTTAAATTTTTAGATATCCCCAATTCTCCAAAAAGGCTGATTTGATTCAATATAAGATGATAATCAATGCCAAAATTCGCAGTGACATCCCCCTCAAAAGTCTTTGATTTATATGGCATATCACCTTTGGAAACAGGTAGTCCGAATTTTTGAAAAGCTGCCAGAATTCCAAATCGCCAATTGCTAAATCTAAAGTCACTATATCCTCCGATCATTCGCTCTATCACATCTTTTTCGTCCTCCATTTCGGAGATAGTACGATGAAGTCCGTCGTTTCTAAATGAAGTTATAATACTCCCGCGAATAGAATCCTCCTCTATATTTGCATCTCTTTTTTTTCCTGAATAGAAGAAGGAAAATTTCACTGAATTAAAGTTGACTTGTACCGCTGCGCCGCGAAAGAACATATTCTCGTCCGATGAACTATACGGTCTGATTCCTTCACCCGAGCGCATCAGGGAAGAAAGATCCGAAGCATAACTGACTCCACCACCCGACCAAAGGTTAACACCCTGACCAAATCTTAAGTGGTAATCTCCAACAACAACTCTTCGTATCGGACCTTTGCCATCCCAGCAAAGAAAGCCTGATAAAAAATCAAAACCCCGCTTGTTTGATTTCCGAAAGAAATCCTCCCCGGCATCATTTTCTGCTGTTATACCCATTTCCATTGATTTTCCGATCTCTCCCCGGTATCGTGTAAAATAACTGTAAGGAGAGCCTTCATAAACCGGTTGCTTGCCATTCTGAGATTGGTATCCTTTGGAGACTGGAAACGAAGTTTTAATTCTGGAAAGCAAGGACTGCCTGATCACTCTGTCCCACTTTTTCTGAATTGAATCCGGATCCTGATTAAAACGCACAAATGGTTCCATTTTTTTCAATAGCTCTGCGCTAAAATCAGAAAAAATAGCCAGTTCCTTCAGGGTAAGGATCTTTCCGTACTTGGTGCGATAGGCAATTATGCTTCGAACTTGTTTAAAATTCAGAAAATTTAACCGCAGTAATTCCTCCTCAGTAGCCTTGTTAATAAAAATAGGATGACCAGTATAATAGCTGATATCCTCGAGCAAAAGAGAACTTTCAGTTGTCCCATCCTCCGTGGCTGCCAGAGATTCGACCAGCTCTTCCAACTGCTGCTCTTTCTGAAGATCGGATTGCTGACCGTTGCCGGATAAGGCAAGAAAATTGATCAATGAACATAGAATCATACAGGATTTCAGGATCTTCATTTGTTAAATTTAAAATTGACCGACAGAAAAGGGGAATAGCCAAGTATTTCGTGGTGGACCAGAGCGAAATCAAGCTGACAAAGATTCCAGATGTAGCCAAATCCGAATGAGTGTTGAAATGGCTTCGTTGTCAGACCGCCCCTCAGCATAAAGTTGGTCGTTATTTTGCACTCTGAACCAAAGCGCAGTCCATTGCCGGAGTTCTTGTCCAATGCAGTTTCTCCTACCAAAAGAATCTTTTCAGTCAGAGCATAGGACGCACCACATCTTACAACAAATGGAAAATAAAATTTGTACTGGAAAGTTTCAACATTCGTCTGGAGGAGGTTTCTGAAATGTAGCCCCAAAGAAAATTTATCTGAATATTGGTAAAAAACTCCCCCATCAAACTGAAATGAGCTGGCAAAATGATTTACCTCAGGAAGATTGAAGAAAGTATAATTGAATAAAATGCCAGCCGAAAGTCTCCTGGTTAATACTTTTGCGATTGAAATACCGAGGCTCGATTCTTTGTAGGAGGCAATGGATGATTGCGTCACCCCAATGGCCAGAACCGCCGCGTGTATCGGGTAAACCAATGAGAGTGCACTTTCGTGGTAACCTTTGATGAAATAAGGTTGCCGGTAACATACAGCCAGTGCAGCAGATTTGCTTTCTGTTAAAAGTGCCTGATTGTGGAAAACCGAAAAGTATCCCGGCAATGCAACAGCAGCCTGGGAAAGAGCTACCTCTCTGGCGCCAGTTGCCGTTATCCTCTCGATTGCTAAACTCCTTAAAGTCAAAAATTGAACGATAAAACAGATCAAAAGACCGGTTTTCAGATCTCTGTTACGCATGTCCGGGATTTTTGGTTGAGAAGAGACCGGTCAACCCCACTGCCAGGAGAGATAAAAAAAAGGGAGATGCTGACCGCACTCCCTCTAATTTACCGAAAAAAAACGAGAATTCAAAAACTCAATTGGTCTTGAACGGGTATTTTATTTGTGCCAATTCATTGTTGGCTTCTACAATTTTGATTTTTAATTCATTTTTAAATTCAATCAATTTTGCCATTAACGCTTCATCTCCTGTTGCAATCATTTGAGCTGCAAGGATGGCAGAATTCCTGGACCCATTGAGAGCTACGGTGGCCACGGGAATCCCGGGAGGCATCTGCAGAATGGCAAGAATCGAGTCCCAGCCTTCCAGCGAAGCTTTAATGGGCACTCCTATAACGGGTACAGGCGTCATTGCGGCAATGACCCCGGGAAGATGTGCGGCCATTCCTGCCGCAGCAATGATTACCTTAATTCCACGGGCATATGCACTTTTTGCAAATTTTTCTACTTCCTCCGGAGTTCTATGCGCTGACAAGGCATTCATTTCGAAAGGGATTTCGAGTTGGTTCAATACTTCTGCTGCGCCACTCATGACAGGCAGATCAGATGTACTGCCCATGATGATGCTTACTTTTGGTTGTAATCCTAATGCCATGGTTGTAATTAAATTTTGATGCCCAAAATTACAATATATTCATTAAGATAACCATTTGGTAACGCTGACTTGCATTTTTTTTTGCCCCCCCGAAAAGAAAAATTTATATTTGCCGATCCTTTATTATTACACTTCTGTTACGTACCTTAACAGACCATTCCGTATCAAGAAAATACTCTTACATGAAAAGAATCACGCTTTGGGACAAAGAATTTGAGATCTCTCTTCCATATGAAGATATTCAGTTAGCTATCAAACAGATGGCCTCTAAAATGAAAGAAGATCTTGAGGGTAAAAATGTTCTTTTTATTTGCATCCTGAATGGTTCATTTATGTTTGCTGCAGATTTGATGAAAGAACTGGAACTTAATGATGCGGAAATTACCTTCCTTAAACTTGCCTCCTACTCTGGAACCTCATCGACAGGGGAGATTAAGGAGTTAATTGGTTTAAATGAAAACATTCTTGATCGCACTGTCGTTGTATTGGAAGATATTGTTGATTCTGGCCATACCATTGCAGATGTTATCTCACAAATCACACGAAGAGGTGCAAAGGAAGTGAAAATCGCAACCTTACTCTTCAAACCTGATGCTTTGAAAATGGAGGTTCATCTGGATTATGTTGGAGTTGTTATTCCAAACGATTTCATTGTTGGCTACGGACTTGACTTCGATCGCAGGGGTCGCAATCTAAAAGACATTTATACCTTAGTTAAATAATCATCATGATAAACCTGGTTCTATTTGGTCCACCTGGTGCAGGAAAGGGAACTCAAGCCATTTATCTGGCGAAAGCATACCAACTGGTTCATTTGTCAACCGGTGATATACTCCGTGAAGAGATTGCTAATGACACAAAGATTGGTCATATGGCCAAAGACTTAATCTGCAAAGGTGAGTTGGTCCCTGATTGCATGGTGATCGATTTGATTCAGGAAAAACTGGACAAAAACCCAGATGCAAATGGATTTCTCTTTGATGGATTTCCGCGAACCGTTCCTCAGGCAGAAGCTCTGGATACACTCTTGATCCACTACGGACGAAATGTAAGTGCCATGCTTTCTCTGGAAGTTTCAAAAGAGGAACTTATTTCAAGGTTATTGTTCAGAGGAACATCATCGGGGAGAAGTGATGATGCAGACCGCACAATCATTGAAAACAGAATTCAAGTATATAATGAGAAGACTGCGCCCCTTATCAAATATTACAAAGATGCGGGTAAGTACGAGTCTATCAATGGTGTAGGATCCGTCGAAAAAATTACTGATCGGCTAAAGAAATGTATTGATATATTACCGAGGCACAGGAAAAGACACTAGACTGATTTGTTAATCCTTTAGGTTATCCGGAAGATTTTCCACAATAAGTTTTAACTCATTGTACCATTCCTCTCCATATTTCCTGGTAAGCGGTTCATGTAAATATTTCCAAAGCGGAAGATTTTTGGTTTTACCACAAGCCCTGCCGGCTTTACAAATTTTTAACTTCTCGTAATTTACGCCATCGAATCTTTTGTATTCCGTGATTCTTATGGGAAAAAGATGACATGACACCGGTTTTCTAAATCCGGTTTTCTTCTCAAAATAGGCTCTTTCGATGGCGCACAAAGTGATTCCTTTGTCATTCACGAAGGTAAAGACACACTCATTTTTCCCAACTATCGGCGTAACCAGATCGCCATCATGGTCGATGAGTGAAAAACCCTGTTTCTCAATTTCAGAAATATTTTCGGCGGAGAGGTAATCTTTGAATAAAGGAAAGAGCTTTTCAATGATATCAGCCTCTTCAGTTGTCACAGGTGCTCCGCTGTCACCATCCACGCAGCAAGCTCCCTTGCAATGATCCAGATCACAGCAAAATTTAGATTCAATTACATCCAGACTAACAATGGTCTTTCCAATTTCTATCATATCAGCACTTTGCCGGTCATTTCTGCAGGTACTTCAAGTCCCATAATAGTCAAAATTGTGGGAGCCACATCGGCAAGTATTCCGTTGTTGATGGTCGCTTGCTTGTTGTCTGTCACCCAGATACAGGGCACAGGATTGAGTGAATGGGCTGTATTGGCACTGCCATCCTCGTTGACTGCAAAATCAGCATTGCCATGGTCTGCAATGAGAATTACATCGTAGCCATTTGAACGGGCAGCTTCTACCACCTCCTTAACACATTGATCAACAGCTTTAACAGCCAATTGTATGGCGCTATAAACACCTGTATGGCCAACCATGTCGCCGTTGGCAAAGTTCAGGCAGACAAAGTCAGCACTTTTCTTATTCAGCTCAGCAACAATCGTATCCTTTACCAAAGGAGCAGACATCTCAGGTTGAAGATCGTAGGTTGCCACTTTGGGTGAAGGGATGAGAAGTCGCTTTTCACCTGCAAATTCACTCTCTCTTCCTCCGGAGAAAAAGAAGGTAACATGGGCGTATTTTTCTGTCTCTGCTATTCTTATTTGGTTCAATCCGGCTTTGGAAACAATTTCTCCAAGCGTATTGACCACGTTATCCTTATCAAAAATAATTTCTACATTTTTAAAGGATGATTTGTAATTTGTCATGGTGTACCACTGAAGCGGAATGGTTTTCATATCCTGCTCCGGATGATTTTCCTGCGTAAAGGCGATGGTCATTTCGCGTAACCGGTCTGTACGATAATTGAAACAGATCACCACATCACCTTCCTGAATGACTGCCAAAGGCTGATCATTCTCATCTGTCATCACGATAGGCTTGATAAATTCATCGGTTACTCCTTCATCATAGGATTTCTGAATGGTTGCAAGAAGATCCTTACTTTTTTCTCCAACCGACTTTGTCAGCATATCATAAGCCAATTTGACGCGACCCCAATTGTTGTCGCGATCCATGCCATAATAGCGGCCAATTAACGTAGCAAATTTTGCTTTGGTACCTGCCAGCTGTTTTAGATCTTCCTCTACAAAACCATATCCTGATCTTGGGTCAGTGTCACGTCCATCAGTAAGTCCATGCACAAAAATCTTATCCAATCCCATGTCTGTAGCAATCTGAGCGAGTGCCACCATGTGAAGGCTCAAAGCATGCACGCCTCCAGGGCCAATCAGTCCGATCAGATGAACCGGTTTGCTGTGTTCCTTTGCAAAAGTGAATGCTTTGATAATTTGAGTATTATCTTTCAACTTGTTCTCACGGATTGCTTTGTTGATTTTAACAAGATCCTGATACAATACCCTACCCGCTCCTATGTTTAGGTGACCAACCTCCGAATTACCCATCTGACCGTCAGGTAGGCCAACATCTTCACCCGAGGTCAACAACTGACTGTGAGGGTAAGTGTTCCATAAGCTATCTATGAAAGAGGGATGCGTTGAGAAAATTGCATCTGATTTGCTTTTATCTCCGATTCCCCAACCATCGAGAATCATTAAAAGCGTACGTTTTATATCTGCCATTTTGAAGAGAAGTAAAAAATTAAAATTTGCCGCAAAGGTACAGTTTTTAATTCTTTTCTACGATCATTCGGGGAGCTGGGTTCCTGAATTTACACCAAAAAAACAGCCGCCAGGTATGGCGGCTGTTTTTTTGGTGTTGTAATCTAAAAGACTCCCAGTACGGGAACTTTTTAGACTGTATATGTGGATGAGGCTGTGTCTCCACCTCTGCCGGTCCAGTTGGTGTGGAAAAATTCACCGCGAGGTTTGTCCAATCTTTCATAGGTATGCGCTCCAAAATAATCACGCTGGGCCTGCAATAAATTGGCAGGAAGACGCTCGCTGCGGAATCCGTCGAAATAAGTTAAAGCTGTGGCTAAACATGGAATTGGAATGCCTTGCGTGAAAGCGGTAGCGACAACCCTTCTCCATCCTTCCTGTGCTTTTGTAATGGTTTGATTGAAATACTCATCCAGCAAAAGATGCTCCAATCCTGGATTCTTTTCAAATGCCTCTTTAATTTTGCCTAAAAATACGGAACGAATGATGCATCCGCCTCTCCACATAAGCGCAATACCACCGTTATTCAAGTTCCATTTGTACTCTTTTGCAGCTTCACCCATCAAGTCATAGCCCTGAGCATAAGAGATGATTTTGGCTCCGAAAAGGGCATCTTTCAAATCACTCAAAAATTGTTTGCGGTCGCCTGTGAACTTTTTCTCCGGACCATGCAATACTTTGGAGGCTTTTACCCTCAAATCCTTTTGAGCAGAAAGGCATCTTGCAAAAACTGATTCTCCGATTAAAGTAAGTGGAATTCCCAAATCAAGTGCTGAAACACCTGTCCATTTGCCTGTTCCTTTTTGTCCGGCAGTATCCAGAATTTTTTCGACCAGAGCATCCCCATTTTCATCTTTAAATCCAAGAATATCTCTTGTAATCTCAACAAGATAGCTATCGAGGTCTCCTTTGTTCCATTCAGCAAAGGTATCGTGCATTTCATCAGCAGTCATGCCTAATAGCTCCTTCATTATTTGATAGGCTTCGCAGATGATCTGCATGTCGCCGTACTCAATACCATTGTGGACCATTTTCACAAAGTGACCGGCTCCGTTTTCACCTACCCAGTCGCAGCAAGGTTCGCCACCAACTTTCGCGGCTACTGCCTGAAAGATAGTCTTAACAGCAGGCCAGGCAGCAGGAGATCCACCCGGCATCATCGAAGGACCTAAAAGCGCACCCTCTTCACCTCCGGAAACGCCGGTACCAATGAACAACAATCCTTTGCTTTCGACATATTTCGTCCGCCTGATCGTGTCGGGAAAGTGTGAGTTACCACCATCAATGATAACGTCACCAGCCTCAAGATGAGGAATGATCTGCTCAATAAAGTCATCGACCGGAGAACCTGCCTTAACCAACATCATCACTTTGCGTGGACGTTCCAGATTCTGACACATTTCTGCAATACTGTGACAACCAATAAAATTTTTACCTGCACCGCGACCGGCAATAAATTTGTCAACCTTGTCGACCGATCTGTTGTAAACTGCCACGGTAAAGCCTTTGCTTTCCATGTTCAAAACGAGATTTTCCCCCATAACGGCCAAACCAATCAGCCCGATATCTGCCTTTTTCATTTTAAAAATTTTAAAAATTACTATATTCCAATTATCTAAATTTTAACAATTTCAGTTACGACTATATCTCAAGTCTTATGTCTCATCTCTTAAATCATAAATCCAAGTCTTTTCAACTTGTCTATCACTTTTGGATTGCTGAATTTTCCAGCAATCGCAAAGGCAGGGAATTCTCTTCGCACAGGGTAGTCTCCCCGCTGTTTCTCGAAAGTAGGGACACTTGCTCTCAGTCTCGTATCATCCTCTCTTATGTCGTAGGTTGCCAAAATGGCTTCCGAAATAATCTGTTGCGAAGTTTTATTTGTACCATCAATAAGAATCTCACTATTTGCAGGTTTCTCCACTTGTGATGCTTTCCAGTTCTTAAGATTTAGTCCCAGAAAACGGCTCACAGCGTTGACGCTCATTTCAGTTCCTTTCGCTTTCCCGTCTCTTGAATAACCTGCAATATGAGGCGTGGCCAAATCGACCAGGCTCAACAATTCCAAATCCAGATTGGGTTCATTTTCCCAGCAATCCACCACCGCACCAGAAATTTGTCCTGTCCTGATGGCATTTTTTAATGCCTCCGATTTTACAACTTCTCCCCGACAGCTATTAATAAATATAGGCTTACGTGTCATGCGGGTAAATAAATTTTCATCTGCCAAATGATATGTCGCATCTGCGCCATCAAGGTTCAACGGCACATGCAACGTGATGATATCTGATTCCTCAAGAATTTTTTCAAGTCCGACAAATCCCTTTTCACCTTCCATCCGGGCTCTTGGCGGGTCATTGAGCAATACCCTCATGCCAAAGATTTCGGCAATTGTTGCAATTTTTGAGCCTACATTTCCAACCCCAACAATTCCAATTGTTTTACCTGCCAAACTCCAACCTTTTCTTTCTGCCATTACCATGATGACAGAGGCGATGTATTGTTCCACTGATTTGGCATTGCATCCCGGCGCATTGGTCCACTTGATTCCTGCCCTATCACAGTAATCTGTATCGATGTGATCGTATCCGATCGTTGCTGAAGCGATAATTTTCACTGAAGATCCTGACAGCAGATCCTCATTGCAGATCGTCCTGGTGCGGGTGATAATGGCATCTGCATCTTTCACTACCATTGAGGTGGTCTTATTCCCGGGCAAGTACACAACCTCTGCGAAAGGCTCCAAGGCCCCATGGATGTAGGGAATTTTATCGTCGATGATGATCTTCATACTATCTATAATAACCTCGAATATAAAAAGTTGTACTTTTTGCTATAAGATATGAGACATAAGACATAAGACTTGAGTGATAAGTAAGTTTTGGGCCTTGCATTCGCCCCGTCTCCCCCTCTCAACTCATGTCTAATGTCTTAAGTCTCATGTCTACAGAGTCCCTCACTTTATCCTTTTATCTTTATCCTTTATCCTTCTCGCGATCCTTTTGCCTTATCAGTACCTAAACCTCTCCCGATACGCCCACAATCCCAAGGCCGGATTCGAGATATAAAAGACCTCTTCTCCATCAGGCATCAGGTTAAAGCCATCCTTCAATTTTTGAGGATCGTATGTTTTTAGTACCTCTCCGAGACTTGCATATTTGAAACCAACACTTTCTATTTCCAGTTGAGTCAGATTTTTTGGTTCCTCACCCGGACAATAAGTGATGTTAAACCTTCCTTCCGATGATCCATGGATGAGATGTGCGGCAGCACTCAGATTGTTCCTTAGCTCTTCGTGTTCCTCACATGCTTTTAAAGTAGCAGGGGTACCGAAATAGCCATATTTCCTGATAAGACGGTCGATCTCCTTGTCCTCGCCAAATTCGACAAGCGCGGGGGCGAGGATAATGAGCTCTCCTCCATCTGCAAGTGCCATCCGGGTACGATAAATTGATTTGTTTCCGAGCCAGGTGCTTTTGAACTCTGTGGGATCAAGATAGACAACTACTTTCTTCAATGGTTTTTCGAGCATTTCGAAGTTAATCTGTAACGATAGTTTTGCCGCCAGATCGAAAACTTCAGTGTCATCACCGATAAATAGTCCGCGGGTCTTTATTTTCCCATCCGTTTTATCGAGTCCGACGACAGTCTGAACATATACAATTGGTAAATTTTGTGTAAAATGATCCGATGCATAATTAAATACCCTGCGAACCGGAGTGTCAGCATGCCCCATCATTCGTTCCATGCCATAGGCAGCACCAATAAAGTGACTTTTGTTAATCCCTTCCACGCCTCCGGTGCCAACAAAAATATTTTTGTTGTAATTGGCCATTCCAACAACCTCGTGAGGCACTACCTGACCGATAGAAAGGATCAGGTCAAAATTTCCTTCCAGCAACAATTTGTTCACCTGGGCAGGCCAGGGGAAGTTGACCGCACCTTCTGAAACCTCCTTGACAAAACTGGCTGGCACTTCACCCACTGTCACAACATCATTGCGCCAATCATGTTCCCTGATAAGTGAAGCAGGCATGGTGCCAAACATGTGTTCGATCTGGTGCGACGTCATTGGGGTATGAGTTCCGAGTGCAGGAAGCACATCGGTCAGCGAATCACCATAATAGTGCCAGGTTAGCTCAGTCAGCTCACCTGCCCGACTGGGCAAACGGGTATAATCAGGCGGAATAGCCAGCACCTTATTTCGGTGCCCCAATTTTTCCAGAGCCTCAAACAGACCTTTTTGAAGATCATCCCGGGTCAGCTCATGTGATATTGAACCTATTTTATAGTAAATCATGACAGGTCGATTATTTGTTTAAAGGGTTTATAAGGTTTGAAATGTTTGAAGGGTTTAAACATTAGATGAACTTCTTAAACGTCATAAACTTTTCAAACTCTTCAAACATTTCAAACTAATTTATCGCTTCACTCTCGCATTCCCTTTCCAAATGCTCCAAACCATGTCTTCATCGGCAGGTTGGGCATAGTCGGTCAGAAAAGTAGTAGCCAATGCACCGGAAGCCCAACCGAACTGAATCCATTTTGAGGGCTCCCAGCCTTTTAGAATTCCGTAGAGCAGACCACCAACGAAACCATCACCTCCACCAATACGGTCAAGAATTGTAATTTTGCGTGGTTCAACCACATGCCATTCGGTACCTTCCAATACAATAGCTCCCCAAAGGTGCTCATTGACACTTACCACTTGCCTTAAAGTTGTGGCAAAAACAGAAGCATTTGGGAATTTGGCTTTCACACGGTAGATCATCTCCTTGAAACCATCGATCTCAGAACTGATCTGTTTTCCTCCGGCTTCAGGTCCTTCGATACCCAGACAAAGCTGGAAATCTTCTTCATTGCCGATCAAAATATCAGAAACAGAAGCAATCTCGGCAAAAATGGCACTCAACTCCTCTTCCCTTCCTTTCCAGAAAGAAGCACGGTAATTCAAGTCAAAGGCAATGCGCGTTCCATGTTTCTTGGCCATTCGAGCAAGTTCAAGGCAGAATTTGCTGGTCTCGGGTGACAAGGCACCAATTAATCCGGAAAGATGTACAATCTGAACACCTTCCTGGACAAAAATCCGATCCAGGTCAAAGTCTTTAACATTCAGCGTACGCCCAACTTCGCCGGCACGATCGTTTTGAACTCTAGGTCCGCGAGTTCCATAGCCACTGTCGGCAATGTTGAATTGATGACGGTAACCCCAGGGATCTCCCTGCTCTACCTCAACACCTTCGAAAGTCATATTCCTGCTAAGAAGGTTGCTTTTAATCATTTTTGCAATCGGACTGTCCTTGACGAAAGTTGTCAAGACTTTTACAGGAAGTCCGAGGTAGGATGAGATGCTTGCCACATTGCTTTCGGCACTCGAAACCTCCATCTGGAAGAGTGAACTGCTATGAACAGGTTGTCCATTCAATGGTGTAATCCTAACTCCCATGCTGGTTGGCACCAGGAGAGAAGTTTTGCAATTTTGTTTTAAAGTAAGGCTCATTTGAAAGAGTTTGAAATGTTTATATTGTTTGAAGGGTTTGCAAAGTCTAAAAGGCTTGAAGGGTTCAAAATGTTTGAAGGGTTTGAAGGGTTTAACCCCATAAACATTTCAAACATCCTAAACATTTCAAACTATTCATCTAGACTCCGCTGTAAGCATTAAACCCACCATCTACCGGAATAACGATCCCGGTTACGAAAGAGGAGATGTCTGACAAAAGATAGAGTGTCGCTCCCTGAAGATCATCGGGATCACCAAATTTCCCCATTGGCGTATTGGTGACGATTTTATTTCCGCGGGTAGAATAGCCACCTGTCTTTTCATCCATTACCAGGAAACGGTTCTGGCTGGTGATAAAGAACCCCGGAGCGACAGCATTGACACGAATGCCCATTTTAGCCAGGTGAACAGCCAGCCATTCTGTGAAGTTATTGACCGATGCTTTTGCTGCGGAGTAGGCAGGGATCTTGGTGAGAGGATGATAGGAATTCATGGAGGATATATTGATGACCGATCCTTTTCTATGTACGAGCATATCCTTGGTAAATACCATGGTTGGAAGGATGGTCCCTTTAAAATTCAAGGCAAAAACCTTGTCAAATCCCTCCATTTGGAGTCCGTAAAAAGTCTTATCAAGATTTTCCAGATCTGTCTCTTCCATTTGCTCCACTTGAGTTGTGGCTTGTGGAGAATTGCCACCTGCCCCGTTGATCAGCAGTTCTATATGACCAAGTTTTTCATTGATAATCACTTTCGCTGCCTCAAGCGACTCCTTGTCAAGCACATTCGCCTTAACACCGATAACTGTCGCCTTGAATTCCTGACTTATTTCGGCAGCAACCTGTTGAGCCAGTTCCTCGTTCAAATCCACGATAGCAACTTTGGTTCCTACTGATACAAGAGCCTTAACAAGAGAAATTCCAATTACTCCGGCACCACCTGTGATGACACACACTTTGCCATTTAAATCATCAAAAGAAAGTTTATTCATATTTATTGAGTTTTGATTAGAAATTTAAATTGAATTGTAGAAATCTATATTTTCCTTGGTAATCAGATCAATTGAAGTAAAATTCTCCTTTTTTATAGTATCCTTTTTTACCAAAAAATCGAAAAGCAGATGGATGGCATGAAATCCTTGAAGTTCTGGTTTCTGACAGATTAAAAAGTCAATCTTTCCTTCCTTGAGCAACTTGATATTCTGAGGTATCAGGTCATACCCGATAATCTTAGGCGTCACGCAAAGAGACTTAAAACAGTCGGCTGCCAGATGCACTTTCGAATTGGTCACGAAAAGACCCGACACTTCACAAGGATCGATGCCCAATTTCTGGAGTTGCGAAATAATTTCCTCTCCACCTTCGGAAATTTCAATTTTAAGAATCTTGTGGCTATTCTTCTTTTCTTCAAAATAACGCATAAAGCCACCTTCCCGCTGTATCAAGTGACTGGCATTGTCAAGCTCCTTAGCAACATGTATCAGAAGTATAAGGCTACTCTCCTTAACACCCCAATCAATCAGTTTGGCAGCCAGGTACCCACTATCAGATGGACTTTGTGCCACGAATCCAATTGGATTGGTTTCTTCAAGGGTTGCGTCAATATATATGTACGGAATACTCTTTTCATCCAATTTTCCGGATAAACGGATCGCCTCCCGCTTGGCCCAGGGTGCTATCAGGACAGCATCAGGATTAGCATCCAGTAATTTACCAGCCTGCGCGGAGAAAGACATTGAATCGTCCATGTCAAAGAAGAACTGCTGGATTCGAACTCCGTAGGCCTTGAGTTGATTTACAGCCTTTTCAATTCCAAGTTGGGGCTTCGACCAATAAGTATCCTGATTGGAGGCTTTAGGCATCAGCGTCGCAAAAACAATGATTTTTTTAGATGCCAGACTACTTGCCAACAAATTTGGCTTGTAATCCAGTTCGTCAATGATCTGCTGGATCTTTTGCTTGGTATCTTCTGACACCTCCCCTCTTTTGTGCAGAACCCTGTCGACTGTTCCAATCGAAACCCCGGCTTTAAGAGCAATGTCCTTGATCCGAATATTTTTTCTCATGATACTGATTAAGTCGGCACAAATTTACATAAAAAATTAACTCGTGTACGAACACGGAATAAAATAATTTTAACTTTTTTTTCTTGAAATTTCATTTTTTAATATCTCGGATCAAAATAATATTTAATTTCGTGAACGAACACGGAAAAAATATTACACATGAAAAAGATCGGAAAATACAGTTTTGGAATTGGTGACAGGTTCGCCCATCAGGGCAATGCTCAACTGCGGGCAATGTTGAAAGCGCAAAAGGCTGGAGTGGAAGTAACGCCAGTTTGGAACAAGTCAAACAGGGAACATATGTATGTGCATTCAAGCCCTTCTGATACGAGGAAAGAAGCGGATATGGCGGTAAAAGAATTGGGATACAAAGGCGATTATTGCGTCGATGCCGACCATATTAACCTTGGAAATGTTGAAGGCTTTATCGTTTCCTCCGATTTTTTCACCCTCGATGTAGCCTCCAAAATCGGAATTGCTTCCAGAGAAGAAGAAGTAGATTTATTCATTAAATCATGTTCTGCCTATACCGGACAGCTCCATATTCCAAAACTTTCACATCCATTCTTTGTAAACGAGGAACTTCTTAAAAATATTGCAGGTAAATTTTTAACCGCCATTGCGGAAGCCGGTAAAATATATCGTTTCATCGCCGAAAGAAAAGGGTCCGATGATTTCGTAACCGAGATTTCAATGGATGAGGTTGAGTCTCCTCAATCACCTGTTGAACTATTCTTTATCCTTAAAATGATTGCCAACCAAGGCATTCCGGCACAAACCATCGCCCCAAAGTTTACAGGCAGATTCAACAAAGGGGTCGATTATGTTGGAGATGTCGCCATGTTTGCCAAAGAGTTTGAAGAAGACATTCTGGTCATTGATTACGCAGTCAGAGAGTTTAAGCTGATGGACAATCTGAAACTTAGTGTTCACTCCGGCTCAGATAAGTTTTCAATTTATCCGGAAATACAGCGCATCATCACCAAATACGACAAAGGAATTCATGTAAAAACCGCAGGAACAACATGGCTTGAAGAGGTTATCGGCCTGGCTGTTTCCGGAGGCGAAGCATTGAAAGCTGCCAAGTCAATTTACATTCAGGCATTGGAGCGTAAGGAAGAACTGTGTGCACCTTACGCAGATGTGATCGACATCAAGTCTGATCAACTGCCTTCCGCTGATGAAGTCGCGACATGGTCAAGCGAAAAATTTGCCAACACCCTCCGTCATATTCCAGGACATCCTGATTACAATGCCAATCTTAGGCAATTGATTCATGTCGGTTACAAAATTGCCTCCGAAATGGGCACCTATTACACTGATCAGCTGAAAGCCAGCAATGATGTGATTGGACAGTGTGTCGAAGAGAACCTTTTCGATCGCCACCTTAAGCGGTTGTTCAAACTATAAGAAAGTGACTAGAGTGAACTAAAGTGACTAAAGTACTTATGCTTCATGCTGAATTTAAGTATGACCAAATAATTCATCATTCATCATTCATAACTCATAACTTCCTATGAAAGCTTTTATGGACGAAGATTTTCTTTTGCAATCAGAAACTGCAAAAGAACTGTACCATGACCATGCCGCCAAAATGCCCATTTTCGATTACCATTGTCACATTTCGCCAAAAGAAATTGCAGACGACAAGAGGTTTGATAACATGACCCAAATTTGGCTGAATGGAGATCATTACAAATGGAGAGCCTTGCGCACAAATGGAGTCAATGAACGCTATTGCACCGGTGATGCCTCCGACTGGGAAAAATTCGAAAAATGGGCTGAAACTGTTCCGTACACCTTGCGCAATCCACTCTACCATTGGACTCACCTTGAATTGCGTAAACCTTTCGGAATCAAAACTGTATTAAACAGCAAAAGTGCACGTGCCATTTGGGAGAACTGCAATGAACAACTTCATTCCGAGGGCTTCTCTTGCCGTGGAATTATTCAGAAAGCCAATGTACATACCATCTGCACCACGGATGATCCAATTGACAATTTGGAACACCATGCCAGCATCAAAAAAAGCGGTTTCAAGGTAAATGTTCTGCCCGCCTGGCGACCAGATTCCGCCATGACGGTGGATGTCCCTTCAGCATTCAACAGCTATGTCAGCAAATTAGAAGAAGCTTCCAATATTTCCATATGCAATTTTCAAGAGTTTCTTGCAGCCATTGATCAACGTCACAAATTCTTCCACGAAAACGGATGCCGTTTGTCTGATCATGGTTTGGATACCATCTATGCTGCTGATTATACTGAAGAACAGATTAAAGGTATCTTTTTCAAAATACGTGGTGGAAATCAACTTTCTCCTGAGGAAATTAACCAGTTCAAATCTGTCATGCTCTACGAATTTGGAGTGATGGACCACAAACGGGGCTGGACTCAGCAATTTCACCTTGGTGCTTTGCGCAACAACAACACCAGATTGTTTAACATGCTGGGGCCTGACAAAGGCTTTGATTCCATTGGTGATCTTGAGATTGCAAAACCCTTGTCAAAATTACTGAACAAACTGGACAGCGAAGACAAACTGACCAAGACCATTTTGTACAACCTCAATCCAAGGGACAACGAAATGATGGCAACTATGATTGGAAATTTTCAGGATGGCACCATACCTGGAAAGCTCCAATACGGATCAGGCTGGTGGTTTCTGGATCAGAAAGATGGCATGGAAAACCAGATGAAGGCACTTTCCAACATTGGCTTGTTAAGCCGTTTTGTTGGCATGTTAACTGATTCCAGAAGTTTTCTCTCTTATCCCCGACACGAGTATTTCAGAAGAATTCTATGCAATCTGCTGGGAAACGATGTCGAGAAAGGAGAAATCCCTCATGACATGGATCTTCTTGGTAAAATGGTTGAAGATATTTCGTTCAACAATGCAAAAAATTATTTTAATTTTGGAGAAGTGACCAAATAGAATTTTGAAAGTGACCAAATAGTAATCAATAACTAAACCCGTTTAAAAATGAACAATCTATCGGAAAAGATAGGAAAATACAGATGGACAATTTGTGCGTTGGTCTTTTTTGCAACCACTGTTAACTACCTCGACAGACAGGTTCTAAGTCTGTTGAAAGACCGGCTTGAAGTCCAATTCAACTGGAGCGATTCAGATTATGCCAACATTGTATCGGTTTTCCAGTTTGTTTATGCCATCTCCATGCTTTTTGCCGGTCGGTTGATTGACTGGTTGGGCACCAAACTGGGTTATGCCTGGGCGCTAATCATCTGGTCTATAGGAGCAATGGTTCACGCCTTAGCTAAAAGTACTGGCGGGTTCATGTTTGCTCGTGGTGTACTTGGTTTTGGTGAAGCAGGAAACTTCCCTGCAGCCATAAAAACTATGGCCGAATGGTTTCCAAAAAAGGAACGTGCACTGGCAACAGGCATCTTTAATTCAGGAACCAATGTTGGAGCTATTCTTGCACCGTTAACCGTTCCATGGATTGCTGACCATCTGGGCTGGGAGGCAGCTTTTCTGATTATTGGAGGGATCGGTTTTCTTTGGCTGATTTTTTGGTTCTGGCTTTATGAAATTCCAACCAGAAGCAAACGCATAGGAGCAGCCGAATTTGCATACATCAATGCAGACAACGTACCTGAAAAAACCAACAGTGACGGCTCAGCAAAAGAAAAAGTTTCCTGGTTTAAGCTGCTTAAATACAAACAAACCTGGGCTTTTAGCTTTGGTAAATTTATGACAGACGGAGTATGGTGGTTCTTCTTATTCTGGTTACCTGCCTACATGAAAGCACAATATGGATTAACCGGAATGGATATTGCTTTTCCTTTGGCAGTACTGTATATGATGTCTTCAATTGGAAGTATCGGTGGAGGATGGTTCCCTATGTATTATATCAACAAAGGATATGAACCCTATGCCGGCCGGATGAAAGCAATGCTCACCATCGCCATGTTTCCATTGGTGGTATTAAGCGCACAATATCTTGGGGCATACAGCATGTGGTTTCCGGTTCTTATCATTGGTATCGGAACAGCTGCCCACCAAGCCTGGTCTGCCAATATCTTCACTACTGTTTCTGATATGTTTCCCAACAAGGCTGTTGCAAGCGTCACAGGAATCGGCGGAATGGCCGGTGCCATGGGCGGTATTGTCGTAAATAAATCGGCCGGGTGGGTTTTTGATGCCTACCGTCATGCAGGAATTGCAAAATCATGGGTTGCCTCTCAATCTACTCAGCTCACCGAATACATTGAAAAAATTCGTTCAATGCAGTTATTCAACAAGCGTGGCGATTTGATCAACCTAAATACCAGCGAACTGGGAAATCTTCCAAAAGAAGTTGTGGCACAATTACAAGCTATTGATCCCGGTCTGTTTGATCAGATAAAAAGCATTCAGGTTCCCATTGTTCAGGGGAATATGACGATAGCTTATACCTGGGTGTTTGGCTTTTGTGCTTTAGCATACCTGATGGCCTGGTTTGTAATGCATACACTCGTTCCAAAATTTAAGAAGGTCGATTTGTAAAAAGGAACAGTTTAAAATAGAAGAAGCGGGTAAATCCCGCTTCTTCTATTTTATGGCAACCCTTCCGGGATAAACCTCCAGAGCCTCTTTGAGACATTCGACAGCCTCCTTAAGATCTTCCCTGTTCAAAACGTAAGCGACACGAACCTGGTTGCTTCCTATTCCGGGAGTTGAATAAAAACCTGAAGCGGGGGCCATCATCACTGTTGCTCCCTTGTGCTCAAACTCTTCCAGCATCCATTGGCAAAACCGGTCGCTGTCGTCGATAGGCAATTGTACCATAGAGTAAAATGCTCCCATTGGCATAGGAGAATACACCCCATCAATTTCATTCAGTGCTTTGATAAAATAGTCCCTTCGTTGCAGGTATTCAATATACACATCCTCCATGTATTCAGGAGGCGAATCAACAGCAGCCTCAGCTACAACCTGGCCAAGCATTGGCGGACACAATCTGGCCATGGCAAGTTTGGCGATTGTCTGAATCACCTTCTTGTTTTTGGAAACCAGAGAACCAATACGAATACCACAGGCCGAGAAACGCTTCGAAACGGAATCAACCATGACAACATTTTCCCGGATACGATTTAGTTCCAATACCGAATAGTGCAATTTCCCATCGTAGACAAATTCGCTGTACACTTCATCCGCAATGAGGAAAAGGTCATATTTCAGAACAAGTTCCTGAAGTTGAAGCAATTCCTCCCGACTGTAAACATATCCAGTTGGATTGTTTGGATTACAGATAAATATTCCTTTGGTATTTGGACCAATTACCTTTTCAAATTCAGCGATTGAAGGCAATTGAAATCCATTTTCTATATTGGATGTAAGTGGCTTGATGACAACATTATTGGCTATTGCAAAAGACTGATAATTTGCATAAAAAGGTTCCGGAATGATTACCTCTTCACCCGGATTGAAACAGACCATGAAAGCGAAGGAGATCGCCTCAGATCCACCGGTGGTAATCAATATCTGGGAAGCATCCACCTCCAGATTGCGATCCCGGTAGTACTGCGCCAGTTTTGCCCGGTAGGTGTCATTGCCAAATGAATGGCCATATGGAATCAGGTCGAAATTGAAATTGCGGATCCTTTCGATGGCATGTTGCGGCGTTTTGATATCTGGCTGACCGATATTCAGATGGTAAACCTTACGCCCCAGCGATTTGGCCTTTTCTGCATAAGGCACAAGCTTTCTGATGGCCGATTCAGGCAACTCCTCTCCTCTGTTTGATATTGCAGGCATTAAGTATTTTTCTAATTTGTCTGCGCCAAAGATACAATTATAATTATTCTCTATTTAGCCTCAAATGCTTTCTTTTTGTTAAGAAACAGACCGATATTTTTAAAATTGAATACCAAACAACCTGAGTTACTGTCCAACTGTAAAACAATTAATACCCATAAATATATGGGATTTAGTCATGGTTAGATGGTTGATTCTTTGCTTAATTTTGTATCCAAATAAATTTAGAACCCATGATAATCGGATTACCCAAAGAAATTAAGAACAATGAAAACCGCGTTGCCCTAACTCCTGCCGGAGTTGTGGAACTGGTTAAAAAAGGAAATAAAGTTTACATTCAGGCTACTGCTGGAAACGGCAGCGGTTTTGCCGATGCAGAATATACAGCAGCAGGAGGCACAATCCTGAAAACCATTGAAGAGGTATATGCCATAGCAGACATGATCGTTAAAGTGAAAGAACCCATCGAATCAGAATATTCACTGATCAAAGCAGGTCAGCTGGTTTACACCTACTTCCATTTTGCTTCCTCCGAAGTACTCACGCATGCCATGATCAACCGCAAAGCAGTTTGTCTGGCATATGAGACTGTCGAACTTGACGACCGCTCTCTCCCACTTCTGATTCCAATGTCGGAGGTTGCCGGGCGGATGTCTATACACGAAGGAGCCAAATACCTTGAAAAAACCTTCGGAGGCCGGGGCATGTTGCTTGGAGGTGTTCCCGGTGTTCTGCCTGCAAAAGTTTTGATCCTTGGCGGTGGAATCGTTGGAACAGAAGCAGCGAAAATGGCAGCCGGACTAGGTGCCGACGTGACGATCATGGATATCAGCCTGAAACGTCTTCGTTACCTGGATGACATCATGCCTGCCAATGTAAAAACTCAGATGTCAAACGATTACAACATACGTTCTCAGGTACAGGTAAGTGACCTTATTATTGGCGCAGTGCTAATTCCAGGGGCAAAAGCTCCGTTCCTGGTAACTAAAGACATGCTTAAAACCATGAATCCGGGAACAGTGATGGTCGACGTTGCCGTCGATCAGGGTGGTTGCATCGAAACGACTGTACCTTCCACCCACGATCATCCCACTTATGTGGTAGATGAAGTGATCCATTATACTGTTGCAAATATGCCGGGAGCCGTTCCGCGTACTTCTACCATAGCCCTTACAAATGCCACACTTCCTTATGCCATCAGTCTTGCAGCACAAGGCTGGAAGAAGGCTTGTACCGAAGACAAGGCATTGCGCAAAGGCCTTAATGTTGTCAACGGGAAAGTGGTTTACAAGGGTGTAGCCGAGGCTTGGGGTCTACCTTATTGCCAGGTTGAAGAAGTATTGCATTAAGCCGTTGAGATGACATAAGTCCGGATCCATAGCCACATAGTAAGCCGGAATATTGATGAATTTGTTTTATTCATCAATATTCCGGCTTGTTTTTTTGCTGTTCTTAGTCTTCAAGCTACTCTGATAAAAATTTTAACTATACATTTACGAATCATTCTTTTTAACTCTCTCTAATTAGCTTAAATGTGGGTTCAAGTCATAGATCCGTTTAATAATATTGTCCTTTCAGCATTGGTCGCCATTCTTCCAATTCTGGCCATTTTTTGGGCTTTGATCATCAGAAAAATGAAGGGATATAAGGCTAGTTTAGTGGCAGTGTCCTGCGGAATTATTATCGCTGTCGCTGTTTATGGAATGCCTGTCAAGCTAGCACTTCTGTCGACTGCCAACGGTGTCATGTATGGTCTGTTTCCAATCTGCTGGATCATCCTTTCTGCCGTATTTCTTTTCAACATCACAGTTAAAAGCGGCCAGCTTGAGATCATCAAACATTTTATGGCTTCCGTTACTTCAGACAGAAGAATTCAGGCATTGCTTATTGCTTTTTCATTCGGTTCATTTCTGGAAGGAACTGCCGGATTCGGTGCGCCTGTAGCCATCACTGCTGCCATGCTGGCCGGATTGGGCTTTAATCCGCTGTATGCTGCCGGTATTTGTCTGATTGCCAATACTGCCCCCGTGGCTTTTGGCTCCATAGGAATACCAATTACTGTTGCATCACAAGTATCTGGCATCCCCGAAATGGCTATTTCGCAGATGATTGGCAGAACATTGCCATTCCTTTCACTATTGCTTCCATTTTACATCGTCTGGATCATGTCGGGATTCAAAAAAGCGATGGAAGTTTTACCGGCTGTACTGGTATCAGGAGGCTCATTTGCTTTCCTTCAATGGTTTTCGTCTAACTACCTTGGACCGGCCTTGCCGGATATTATTGCCGGCATTGGCTCTATTATCTGCCTGATCATTTGCCTTAGATTTTGGAAACCCAGGAATATCTGGCGCTTTCCAAACGAACCTGTTCCGACAATTCATGCCTCACACCATTATTCGACAGCAGAAATTGTAAGGGCTTGGTCGCCCTTCATCTTACTTACAATTTTGGTTATCGCCTGGGGATTGCAACCAGTCAAACAGCTTTTCAACTCTTTGGGCATGATACAATTCGAAATGCCCGGACTTCACAATGCTATTGCTGATAAAAACAACAACTTGCTTCCCCATATTTTCAAATTCAATTACCTGTCAGCCGCAGGTACATCCATTTTCCTGTCGGCCATTATCGCCATACCGCTCGTTGGTCTGAAGTTCAGCGAAGGAATAAAAATCTTTCGGTCGACTTTCAACCAATTGAAATACTCGATTATAACAGTGGCATCCGTTTTGGGATTCGCCTATGTACTTAATGATTCAGGAATGACAATTACCATGGCAACAGCGTTGGCTAATACTGGTATTCTATTTCCATTTTTTGCACCAATACTGGGTTGGCTGGGAGTGTTCATCACAGGATCGGACACTTCGGCAAATGCCCTGTTTGGCAAACTTCAGTCAGCGACTGCTACCTCCATTGGATTAGATCCGGTATTGACCGTCGCAGCAAATGCTTCGGGAGGAGTGGTTGGCAAGATGATTTCTCCCCAATCCATTGCCGTAGCAGCCGCCGCCGGTAATCTTGTTGGCAAAGAATCCGATTTATTCCGGTTTACATTAAAACATAGCTTTATCTTACTTCTGTTTATTTGCCTGATTGTTCTGGGCCAGGCCTATTTGTTTAGCTGGATGATTCCGGAATATCAAATACTTTCCCCTAAGACTATTCCGGCAACGCCGGATAATCCTAATGGCTTCATTTACCTGTTGGTACTGGCAAGTGTACTGGTAACATTTGCAACTTTTATCCTGAAAACGGACAGGAAGCAGAGAATAAATTGACATCAAAAGTAAAGGCTTAACATTAATAACATGATCGTAAGTTTTCAATATGGGAAGGATGAATTATTGCTCAGGTTCCCGGATGACAGCCTTTTATACAAATCAAAATACAAAACCAAATCCAAATCTGCAGCTGAACTTCTATTTGAATCCATAGCCTCGCCTATCGGCGGAAATACACTGGGTGAAATGCTGCTTACCAGAAAAGCCGGTAAAGTAGTGATCGTTGTGTCTGATATTACCCGTCCTATCCCCTATTCAAAATTCCTGCCGGAGCTTATTGCATTGATTGAGACCTCCGGAGTGAAAAAGGAAGAGATTACGATTCTGGTCGCGACCGGTATGCACCGCCCTTCAACCCGAGATGAACATCAGCAAATGTTTGGCAAGTATATCCTCAACAATTACTTCATTACAGACCATGACTGCGAAAACAGGGAGGAATTGCTTGAATTACCTGGAAGAAGCTGGTCCGGATCAAAAATCAGCCTGAACAAGCATTATGTTGATGCTGGATTCCGTATCGTCACCGGATTGGTTGAGCCTCACTTTATGGCAGGTTTTTCCGGTGGAAGGAAGGCAATTTGTCCAGGACTTGTTGGCCTCGATGCCGTTCAGAAATTTCACGGATTCTCTTTTCTCAGCCATCCCAATGCCACAAGTGCTATTTTAAAAGACAATCCATGTCATGAGGAGAATACCTCGATAGCCAGATTGTGTCCGCCGGATTATGCCATAAACATCGTCCTGGATACCAAAAAAGATGTCAATTCAATTGTTTCCGGAGAATTGTTTGCCTCCCACCTTGCTGCGGTTGACTATGTGAAATCGGCTTGTTGTCCGGAAGTTTCAGAACCGGCTGATGTAGTGGTGACATCTTGCGGGGGAAATCCCCTGGATACCACGTTTTATCAATGCGTCAAAGGTTTCGTCAGCTGTTTGCCGGCAGTGAAACATCAAGGAGAAATCATATCCTTTGGCAGCTGCTCAGAAGGCATCGGAAGTCCCGAATATACAGCAATCATGAAAAAATATGCCGATAATTATTCCCGGTTTATTGAGGATATTAAAAATGGCCCTTCCTTCATCAAGGATCAATGGGAGTTTCAGATGCACATCAGGGCACTGGAAAAAACCGGTCAGCAAAATCTGCATTTCTTCACGTCAGGCATTCCGGCAGAGAAACTTTTCCAACTTTCAGTCAACCCCCATTATGCCCCGGCCAGCGAAATTAAAAAACGCATTCAAAGTCAAATCAATTTAGCCGTTAGCGATCAAAAGAAAATTGCCGTCTTTCCGGAAGGGCCTTATTGTACTCCGGTTACTGGATAAAGCCGCTAACAAAGATTTTTATTATATCTTCATTGATCTGACTATTGCGTCTGAGGACTTTTATTGAGTCCTGAATTTTTATTTTATTGCGGCCAGCCGATCTTCCAAAATTTTAATTTTTTCCTCAGCATCCGCTTTTTTCTTTCTTTCATGATCCACAACAGCAGCCGGAGCACTGGCAACAAATTTTTCATTGCCAAGTTTTCTATCAACCCCTTCAAGAAATCCACGGAAGTAAAACAAATCTTCGTTGATTTTGGCGATCTCTGCGTCAATATCTACATTCCCAACTATTGGAATATAAAAGGCAGTCGCTTTAACCATAAATGTAGCCGCACCTTCAACCTCGGCAGAACTAATCTCAGGTTTTGCAACATTGACCAGCTTTGAAACAGTGGTATTGTATTCTGGCACATATCCCTTTTCACCAGGAATGATGAAAAGTTCAATTTCCTCTTTCATGGCAATTCCCATTTCCTTGCGGATGCTGCGGATGCCCGAAATAAGCTCCTTGGCCAACTCGAACCGCTCACAAAGTTCATTGTTTGGTGCTGAAGCTTTTGGCCAGGTTGCCATCATGATCGATTCATCACCTTTGCGTTCTCCGATTAACTGCCAGATCTCCTCACTAATAAAGGGCATGAAAGGATGAAGCAACTTAAGAAGCTTATCCAACAGCTCAATTACTTCAGTATATGTTTTTGAATCAATAGGTTGCTGATAGGCCGGCTTAATTATCTCAAGCAACCATCCTGAGAATTCGTCGCGAATGGTGGCATGGATGGTCAGCAAAGCATCATTCAAACGGTACTTTTCAAAATGATCATCCATCGTCAGGATGGCCTCATTCAGCTTGGCCCTGAACCACTCAATCCCTAACCGGGAATGCTCCGGCTGAGGAATAGTAGCATCAACTTCCCACCCGTTGATTAGCCTGAAAGAGTTCCAGACTTTGGTAAGGAATCCTCTCCCCTGCTCGGTCAGCGACTCATCAAAAAGGATGTCGTTCCCGGCAGGTGAGCACAAAAGCATCCCTACTCTGACGCCGTCTGCCCCGTATTTTTCAATCAGATCGAGCGGATCGGGAGAGTTGCCCAGCGATTTGGACATCTTTCTTCGGAGCTTATCGCGGACGATCCCGGTAAAGTAGACGTTCTTAAAAGGCAATGTTCCCTTGTACTCATAACCGGCTATGACCATCCTGGCTACCCAGAAAAAGATAATTTCAGGAGCCGTGACCAGATCGTTGGTGGGATAATAATAATCCAGATCACGGGTGTCGGAAGGATCCTCCTTTTCAAACACCGAAATTGGCCAAAGCCAGGAAGACGCCCAGGTATCGAGTACATCCTCATCCTGACGAAGAGAAGATAAGGGCAAGGAGGGATTGCCAGTTTTTAACCTGGCCAGCTCCAAAGCTTTCTCTTCAGTTTCTGCCACAACAAATGATCCGTCAGGCAGGTAATAAACCGGTATCCGATGGCCCCACCAAAGTTGACGTGAAATACACCAGTCTTTGATGTTCTCCATCCAGTGACGGTAGAGATTTTTAAATTT
>JBAXED010000002.1:0-101751 GCA_037140615.1 Prolixibacteraceae bacterium | reverse complement strand
TAGGATTCAAGATTTTCATTCTTGCCATAGGGGTTCGAATCCCCTACAGACTACATTTATTATTTGAAATAGAAATTTTTTTACAATGGCAAACCATAAGTCGTCCATCAAAAGAGCAAAACAGAGTGAAGTTCACCGTCTTCACAACAAGTATTATTCAAAAACTGCCCGTAACGCTGTTCGCGAACTGCGCAGCACCACAGAGAAAGAAAAGGCTGCTGAACTGCTTCCAAAGGTAGTGGGCATGTTGGATAAATTGGCCAAGACCAATGTTATCCACAAGAACAAAGCATCGAACTTGAAATCAAGTTTGACTCTGCTCGTCAACGGATTATAATTTGTTCAAACATTATATTTGAAAAGGGTGCCCAAATTGGGTACCCTTTTTGTGCTTTTATTTTCGCTTTTCTCCCATAATTGTGGTAACTTGATGAAGAAGGTTTTTCCGGCCAATCTCCCGTTAACCTTCAGCATACATGGGAAATTATAAAAAAGTGGGTATTAAATCCTGGGCAGTAGAGGACAGACCCAGGGAAAAACTGATCAGCAGGGGAATCTCCGCCCTTACCGACGGCGAACTTATCGCCATCCTCATCTCAAGTGGCAACAGCAAAGAGTCGGCAGTCGAGCTGTCACGCCGCATCATGGACTCCATTCACCACAACCTCCACGAGCTCGGTAAAATGAATTGCGATGAACTGAAGCGCTTCAGAGGCATTGGCGAGGCCAAAGCCATTACCCTGATCGCCGCTATGGAGCTTGGCAGAAGAAGAAATCAATCCGAAGCGCTTGAGAATGGGCAGATCAAAGGGAGCAAGGATGCTGCCAATTACCTCAGACCCGAGATTGGAGATCTTTCCCATGAGGAATTTTGGGTGCTCTTTCTCAACCGGCAAAACAAAGTGATCGGCAAGCAGAAGCTTAGTCAGGGTGGCATGACAGGCACTGTCATTGATGTTCGGCTGGTGTTAAAATTAGCGCTGGAGAAACATGCAACATCTCTGATCTTTTGTCACAACCATCCTTCCGGCAATCTGGAGCCCAGTGATGCTGACAAGAAAATTACCCGGCAATTGAAAGAATCGGCAGCATTGATGGAAATTCCCGTAATTGACCATCTGATTGTCACCCAGGCCGGGTATTTTAGTTTTGCAGATGAGGGATTGTTGTAGCCATCAGAGATTTTTTTTATTTTTACCAAAAATCTCAGATGATACATATCCTTGGCGAAAGCAACTCCCTATTTAACCAGTACCTTTCAGAAATTCGCGATGAAGTAGTACAGAAAGATCGCTTACGGTTCAGGAAAAATCTGGAGAGAGTTGGCGAAATCTTTGCCTACGAAATCAGCAAGGAGCTTCCGTATAAAAACAAAGAGATAACCACCTCACTCGGCGTGGCCAAAATGAGGGTGCTCGAACAACAACCTGTCCTGGCCACTATTTTGAGGGCAGGATTGCCACTTCATCAGGGTTTGCTGAACTGCTTCGACCAAGCCGAAAACTGTTTCATCTCCGCTTACCGCAAATACGACCCCAACGGTGATTTTCACATCGATTTCCAATACATCGCCTCTCCATTGCTAGACAACAAAGTGGTAATACTTTCTGATCCGATGCTGGCAACCGGTTCTTCCATGGAAGTTGGCTATCATGCTTTGCTCGAAAAGGGCGAACCCAGTCATATTCATCTGGTTTCGCTCATTGCCAGTAAACAGGGATTGGAGTACATCATGGATAAATTGCCCAACGACAAAGTAACCTTATGGATTGGGGCTGTAGATCCGGAAATGACGCCAAAGTCATACATCGTACCCGGACTCGGCGATGCAGGTGATCTTGCTTACGGACCAAAAATTGATTCGAAAGAGATTGTTCCTCACACACATTTTTGATTTAGAGGCTTTTGCTGTCGGCTAATTTCCAAACCTTTGATGCGTCTGCACATTCAGCGAGCATTTCCAGGACGGTTATGCCCGTTACAGAATCCCTGAGGTCTGGGGCAATTTCTGCAAGGGGTACCAGAACAAACCTCCGCTCTGCAATTTTAGGGTGCGGAATCTGCAGATCAGCCTCTCTAATGACCAAAGAATCAAAATAGAGCAAATCAATGTCAATGGTTCGCGCTTCATATCCGTCTGTTTTTCTGACGCGCCCCAAAAGAGTTTCAATTTGTTGTGTGCCCGATAATACCTCGGATGGAGAAAGTATTGTTTCTATAATAACAGCCTGATTTATAAATAATTCGGATTTAAATCCCCAGGATTCACTTTCATACATGGCAGAAATTGCCAATTTTAGACCAATCTTGCTGGTTATTAAATCAATTGCTTTCGAAAATATTTCGACTCTATTTCCTTGATTTCCCCCTAAAATGAGATAAGCTAACGACATAGTGCGTATCTTTGTAATGAATGCGGTTGTGCGGAGACTATTTTGATAAAATTATAATTTAAATTAATGCGGATATGAGATTTTTTTGGAAAGCTTTTTTTGCCTCTCTTGCTGCCATTGCTGTGGCATGCTTGTTGTTTATATTTCTGATTGCAGGACTTGTCTCCTCCCTGTCGACCATCGGCGAGCAATCCATAACAGTCAAAGAAAATTCTTTGCTGATATTAAAGCTCGATAACCGCATCGTAGAGCGAAAATCCAACAATCCATTTGAAGATCTCGAGCTCCCGGGAATGGAAAGGACTAGTACTACTGGCTTGAATCAAATCTTTCATGCCATCCAGCAGGCCAAAACGGACAATAAAATCAAGGGTATTTATCTTGAGCTGTCAGAAATCGGTGCAGGATATGCAACAACTGAGGAAATCAGGAATGCCCTGATTGATTTTAAAACCAGTGGTAAATTTATTTATGCCTATTCGGATGCCATATCACAAAAGGCCTATTACCTTGCTTCAGTGGCTGATAGTCTTACTTTAAATCCAGTTGGCATGTTCGATTTCAGAGGCCTCAATGCCGAGCATACTTTTTTCAAAAAGGCTTTGGATAAATTTGGAATCGAAATGCAGATTGTGCGCGGCAAGGACAATAAATTCAAGTCGGCCGTAGAACCCTACATGTATGACAAAATGAGTCCTGCCAACAAAGAGCAGACTACACTATACCTGGCAACAATATGGAATCATCTGTTAAAAGGCATTTCCGAGACTAGAAAAATCTCCATCGACAATCTGAATGAATATGCCAATTCGGTCATGACATTTCAAACAGCCGAGACAGCTCAGAAAAGCCATTTCTTCGACAGACTCAAATACCGCGATCAGGTGTTGGCCGACCTTAGGGTACTCGCCGGATTAAAGGTTAACGCCGAAATTCCGATCCTCACAGTGTCCGAATACGATAAAATTCCTTCCGATGTTAAGGCCAAAGCCCTTATCAAAAATAGAATCGCTGTGGTGTATGCAGAAGGTGAGATTGATACCGGTTCCGGCAATAGTGCCCACGACATCAATTCAAAAGATGTATCTGAGGGAATCCGGGAAGCCAGAATTGACACTACTGTGAAGGCTATTGTTCTGAGAGTTAATTCTCCTGGTGGTTCCGCTTTTGGCTCTGAAGTTATCTGGAGAGAGGTAAAGTTGGCTTCCGAGGCAAAACCTGTTATCGTTTCGATGGGCGACTATGCAGCTTCCGGAGGTTATTACATTTCTGCACCCGCAGCCGTTATTGTAGCCAATCCTACAACTATCACCGGTTCTATCGGGGTTTTTGGTACTATCCCCAATTTTGGAGAATTACTTAACAATAAGATTGGCGTTACATTTGACAATGTAATGACGAACGATCATTCTGATATGCCATCGGTAACTAGAAAAATGACTCCGTTTGAAGCCAATCTGATGCAAAGCTACGTAGAAACCACATATGGTATATTCCTTTCGCATGTAGCCGACGGACGTAAAATGTCTACAACTGGCGTTGACTCAATTGGTCAGGGTCGGGTTTGGAGCGGTGTAAATGCCAAGAGTAACCATTTGATTGATGATCTGGGAGGCTTGAAAGAAGCATTGAAAATTGCTGCCGATAAAGCCGGAATCAGCGAATATCGGGTGAAGGAGTTGCCTAAACAAAAGGATCCATTTTCTGAACTTCTTAAGAATTTCTCGGTCAGAATGCAAAATAAAATGATGGAGTCTGTCATGGGAACCACTTTCGATTATTGGAAAAATCTTTCGAGAGAAGCCAATTCAAAAGGAATCTATGCCCGTATGCCATTTAATCTTGAAATTAACTAACTATTTTGAAGAAATTTTTCCTTTATATTTTTTCTCTATTCTACGGAATGGGCGTAAACTTCCGTAATACTCTCTTTAACCTTAATATCCTGCGTGGACGAGAGTTTGAGGTGCCTGTAATTTCTGTTGGCAATATCACGGTAGGAGGGACCGGAAAAACTCCTCATACTGAACATCTGATTCAGCTGCTCAGCAAAAAATTCAATATTGCTGTCCTGAGCCGGGGATATAAAAGGAAAAGCAGAGGTTTTCTTGTTGTTGAGACCACTTCCACCAGCAGACAAACAGGAGATGAACCGCTGCAGATTAAGAGAAAGTTCCCCAATGTAATGGTGGCAGTTGATGAAAGGAGAGTTCGGGGAATTGAGAAAATTTTGGAGATCAGTGAGAAGCGACCTGATGTTATTATTCTGGACGATGCTTTCCAACACAGGTATGTTACACCTTCAATAAATATTCTGCTGATTGATTTCTCCCGAATGATTACTGAGGATGATATGCTTCCGCTTGGTAGTTTAAGGGAGCCTGCCTCTAACAGGGATCGGGCGAACATCATCATTGTGACCAAGTGCCCGAAAGAGATTAAACCGATTGATGAGCGAATAATTACCAAAGACCTTCACATCTGGCCTTACCAGGATCTGTTTTTCTCATACATAAAATATGGCGAGTTAGTACCGCTATTCCCGGAGAAGGTCGCCGCAAAGAAAGTTTGTCTGGATAGCGAAACTGGAATTCTTCTGTTGACTGGAATCGCGAATCCACAATCGCTGAAAGATAAATTGCATCAGGTAACCAAATCTGTGGTATCGGCAGAATATCCTGATCACTATAATTTTACACCAAAGGACATGGATCAGGTGGCTGCAAAATTTAATGCCATGGCGGCAGAACGCAAGATCATTGTAACCACAGAAAAAGATACATTCCGCATTTTGGAAATTGATAATCTGTCTGAGACAATAGCCGCTAACCTTTATTATATCCCGATTGAGATAAATTTCATCAATCAAACGGATAACGATTTTGACAAAAAAATAATGAAATATGTTGGAGAAAATAAAAGCAACTTCGAACTACATTCTCGAAAGAACAAAGTTTAAATCAGAAATTGCCATCATCCTTGGAACAGGATTGGGTGGTCTGGTCAAGGAGATAGAAATTGAGCACGCCATACCCTATTCAGAAATTCCTAATTTCCCGATCTCAACAGTCGAAGGACACAAAGGCCAACTCATTTTTGGAATACTTGGCGGGAAAAATGTGATTGCCATGCAAGGCCGTTTTCACTATTATGAAGGATACAGCATGAAAGAGGTAACCTTCCCTGTCAGGGTTATGAAGGCATTAGGTGTCAAAACGCTTTTTGTATCCAATGCCAGCGGCGGACTGAACCCTAAATATCGGGTTGGTGATGTGATGATGATCAACGACCACATCAATATGTTCGGTGATAATCCTCTGATGGGTCCAAACATCAATGAGCTGGGTCCGAGGTTCCCGGATATGAGCCAACCGTACAATCTTCATCTGCGCAACCTGGCACTGAAAATAGCATTACAGAAAGGGATCGATCTCAAAGAAGGAAGCTATGTGGGCGTTACCGGACCAACTTTTGAGACCCCTGCCGAATACAAGATGTTCAGGATTTTGGGCGGCGATGCCATCGGAATGTCTACCGTTCCGGAAGTAATTGCGGCCAGACATATGGATATGGCCGTATTTGGAATTTCGATCATTACAGACAGCGGTGTTCCGGGTGAGATTGTTGAAATTTCCCATGAAGAAGTGCAAGCAGTTGCCATGCTGGCAGAGCCCAAAATGAGTATGATAATCAAGGAATTGATTGCTTCTTTGTGAGTCTTGGGGTATACAAACGAAAAGAGGCTGCCGGGGTGGCAACCTCTTACGAATCCAAATCAACTAACTACTACTAATAACTATTAACAATGCAAATATAGTGAATATTTTATTATAAAATGTAAAAATTCTATTAATTGCTCTTGTTTAATAATTCATATATAGTCCAAATAAAAGTTGATTAATTTTTGCTGGTTCGCTCTTATTTTTTAGACTAATTTTTTGTATCGGATCCGGTGAGGAGTGGCATCACCCAATCGCTTTTTCTTGTTCTCCTCGTATTCGGAATAACTTCCCTCGAAGAAATATATTTGAGAATCGCCTTCAAAGGCTAAAATATGCGTGGCAATCCTGTCCAGAAACCATCTGTCGTGCGAGATGACTACGCAACATCCGGCAAAACTATCGAGACCTTCTTCCAGTGCACGCAAGGTGTTTACATCAATGTCGTTGGTGGGTTCATCGAGGAGCAACACATTGGCTCCTGATTTTAAGGTAAGAGCGAGGTGAAGTCTGTTCCTTTCACCACCGGAAAGAACCCCGCATTTTTTCTCCTGATCTGATCCGCTAAAATTGAATTTTGAGACGAAAGCCCGGGCATTGATCATCCTGCCACCTACCATCACCTCATCTGTTCCTCCTGACAATACCTGGTAAACTGTTTTGTCATTGTCAATTTCTGCGTGAGACTGGTCCGCATAGCCGATCTTCACTGTTTCCCCAACTGCGAAAGTGCCTGAATCAGAAGTTTCCATACCCATAATCATCTTGAACAAGGTGGTCTTACCGGCACCATTGGGTCCGATTACACCGACAATGCCGTTTGGGGGCAAGGTGAAGTTGAGATTCTCAAACAACAATCTGTCGCCAAAACCTTTTGAGACATTCTCGGCAAGAATGACCTTGTCACCCAAACGTGGACCATTGGGAATAAAGAGTTCGAGCTTATCTTCTTTCTGTCTGACATCTTCGTTAAGCAGTTTCTCATAGGCACCCAATCGTGCCTTGGATTTAGCCTGTCTGGCCTTGGGGCTCATGCGCACCCACTCAAGCTCCCTTTCGAGGGTCTTGCGTCGTTTAGAGACCCCTTTCTCCTCCATCTCCAGACGTTTCTGTTTCTGCTCGAGCCAGCTGGAATAATTTCCTTTCCAGGGAATGCCTTCACCCCGGTCGAGTTCTAGAATCCATCCTGCCACATTGTCCAGGAAATAACGGTCGTGCGTGATGCAGATGACCGTACCCGGATACTGTTGCAAATGCTGTTCGAGCCAGTCGATCGACTCGGCATCCAGGTGGTTGGTTGGCTCATCAAGAAGGAGAATATCGGGTTGTTTCAGCAACAATCTGCACAAGGCCACCCTACGGCGTTCACCTCCTGAGAGAATGGATACCGGTGTGTCTCCATCCGGACAGCGTAAAGCATCCATGGCCCTTTCCAGTTTGTTGTCCAGATTCCATGCGTCGGTAGCATCAATCTTTTCCTGAAGTTTAGCCTGACGGTCGATTAATTTGTCCATCTTGTCGGCATCTTCATACACCTCTGGCAGACCAAACTGCAAATTAATGTTCTCGAATTCGGTAAGAAGGTCAACAATCTCCTGCGCCCCCTCCTGAACGATGCCCATCACTGTTTTGGAAGGATCTAAAAGGGGATCTTGTGAAAGGTGACCCACAGTGTATCCAGGCGAAAAAGCCAGTTCACCATGAAAATCCTTTTCAATTCCGGCAATAATCTTCAGTAATGTTGATTTACCTGAACCGTTCAATCCAATAATACCAATTTTAGCACCCAGAAAGAAGGAGAGTGAAATATCTTTAATAACTTGTCTTTGAGGTGGGTATGTTTTACTCACCTTGTACATGGAAAATATAATCTGTTTATCGTCGGCCATTTGTATGCTGTTAAAATATTTTGCAAAATTCGTCATTTCTGATGAGACGGCAATGCGAAATTTAATCCATTTTTCGAAATCATCATATTGGATTTACCTTTGAAGGGGGATTGATTTTTATGCTAAATTTGGATAACATTGAATGTCTAAATTTCGGCCAAATGAGAAAATTTTTATCCCGTTTATTGATTGTGATCGTCCTTTTTGTTGGGTCGTTTATCTATTGGAAGTATTTCTATACCTACAGCGAAGGATACCGTGCCGGATTGCTGCAAAAATTTTCAAGTAGGGGAACAATTTTTAAAACCTATGAAGGTGAGATTATTTTGAGCAGCGTTCAAACAACCGCAAATATGGCCATTGCCTCCGAGAAATTTTTCTTTTCCGTGACACAGGAAGAGGTGGCAAGAACGATTGAGAAATTGCAGGGCGAACATGTGGTTGTTCACTACACAGAGAAAAATGGAAGGCTTCCCTGGAATGGGGATTCACCCTACTTGGTAGATAGTGTAGCAGTAAAGAGGTAGCGATCAGGCTCTCTTCGGAATCTTGATCTGTTGCCCGGGATACAAGCCTTTGACATTGCGGATGTTGTTAAAGGCCCTGAGGTCAGCATCGGAGATGCCAGGAAATTTTTTGGCAATCGTAAACAAGCTGTCTCCACTCTGAACGGTATAGATAATATAATCTCCGCTGGAAGCCGATTCTACAGGCGTGTCTAAAGTAGCCATTGACATTTTTGTCGTTGAGACAGTGGACGGCTGACCGGCCAAAGTTTGTGTTTCAACTTTAGGTTTCTCAAGAACAGCATCTTTGCTTTTCAATGACTTTCCGGGTACGTATAGCGTGATACGCTGACCAATATGAAGTGTCTTCTTGCGGATATCGTTCCACTCTTTTAAGTCGTTCAAAGAAACCCTGTATTTACTGGCAATTGTGCCCAGATTCTCTCCTGATTTTACGACATGTGTTACCTCTCTCATACCTTCTGCTGAACCACCTTTTCCACCGCGAATACGGCCTTTGAGCGGAACGAGCATGTTGTTTGGAAAATATTTGTCGCGGTTGTAGGCAAATATCAGACTCTCTTTGTCGATAAATGAGGATATAGCCTCGGTAGGCAATTTTAGAAGATAGGGTTTTTCCGCTCTGGCAGGAATAATATCCCTACGGTATTGCGGATTTAATTGTCTTAACTCATCAACGGAGATATTCACCAGAGCTGAGATTTGTTCGAAATTCAGGTAATTGTGAATTTCAATGGTGTCGGTAACTGTTTTGAACTTTGGTTCCGAAGCAACCAAAAGGTGTTCTTTCCCATAATTCATTACATAGCTGGCGGCAATAAAAACAGGAATATAACCGCGCGTTTCCCTTGGCAAGGAGTAATAGATATCCCAATAGCTTTGTTTTCCTCCGCTGCGTCTCACAGCTTTGTTGATATTTCCAGGTCCGCAGTTATAGGCAGCAATGACTACGTGCCAGTCGCCATAAATGGCATATAGATCACGCAGGTATCTGGCGGCCGCATCAGATGATTTAAATGGATCATTCCGCTCGTCGATGTAAGAATTGATTTCTAGTCCATATAATTTCCCGGTTCCGATCATAAACTGCCACAAACCGGAGGCTCCGGCTCTGGACAAGGCTTTTGGATTGAGCGCAGATTCGATGATAGGCAAATATTTCAATTCATTGGGCAGCTGGTAGCGCTCCAAAGCCTCTTCAAAAATGGGAAAATAATAGTTGGAAAGGCCTAGCATGTAAGCGGTTAGTTCACGCTTGCGTATGGTATAAAGTCCGATAAAATTCCTGACAGTCTCATTATATTGGAGAGGCAGATATGAATTAATTGACTGAAGACGGCTGATGTATACCGAATCGGGCAGGTAAGTTTTGATCTCTTCAGGAAGAGAATCAAATTCTTTTTTATCGTAAGTAAAAGCATTTTTGATGTACCAGGTGTTCACGAGGGAATCCAGTTTATCGGAAACCAACATGTTTAAATTTTCATTGATAGCCTTATCTGCCAGCTTATTGCCGATCGAGTCGGTGCTCCAGATCTTCTGTTCTTCTTCTGCAGTAAGAGGCTTTGCAGGTACTTGCGCCTTTGCACTCCATGAGAAGGAGAGAAGTGTCAGGAATATAATGTTAAATTGTATTCTCATGGTACAAAGATAAATTAAAAGTTAAATGCAACATTGATGCCAATCACCTGCGGACCAATTCCGAAATTCATTGGCATGGGCTCAATATGCATTGTCAGACTGTCGTTGATATCAAAATCCGATAAATTTGCATCTACACTTGCATCAATGATACTCAAAACATGCAACGCAGCAATAGCAATAACACTTAAATCCCTGCTTCTCCGGTAAAAATCCTTTCCACCCTTCAATTGTGTCTTAAAACTTTCAAATCGGGATGGATTTAAATTTAAATCCCAGTAAGGAATTTTAAAAAGTTCGTTCAGATAGTCCTTGTCTTTTTTGCTCATCTGAGCAACCGTCTGATACATAGCAATGGTTTTGTAGGCGTTAAAATAGTCATTGTAGTTATTGTTGTTCCAACCAAGAACATAAATCATGCCCACGTAACCACCATAAACAATAGGAAGTTTCCAATATTTCCCATTGTACACTTGTCCCAATCCTGGGAATAATGCTGCATATATAGAAGCCTTCTTTGGTAAAAATACTTTTTTTTGTTTTGAAACCGAAATTTTAATGGTGTCTTTTGGGACAGCAAACTCCTGTGCTTCCAGATTGAAGCAGAAGAGTGCTAAAATAATGACGAACAGAATTCCTTTCAAATAAATTTTCAAAACAACTTAATTTCCTGATTACAAGTCTAATCTATCAAAGATTCCTATTATTCGGTCCAAATCTTTCGAATCTTTGAAAGGGATTTCAATCTTCCCTTTGTATTGATCATTAATTTTCAGTCCGATGTTGCTGTTGAAATATTTGCCAAGATGTTTTTTCAAATCTTCGAACTGATCTGTCATGGTAGGATCCTTTGGGGAAGTTGAGGTTGTATCCTCTTCTGCTGCACTAAGTTTGCGCACGATTTCTTCCGTTTTTCGCACCGAGAAATCGTATTTTACAACTTGACGGTACACCATAACCTGTGTTTCGGAATCATTGATGTTGATCAGCGCACGTGCATGACCCATGGTGATTTCCTGTTCCCTGATGGCTTTTTGGATGACGGCAGGCAATCTTAGCAGACGAAGGTAGTTCGAGATGGTCGACCGTTTTTTTCCGACCCTGTCGCTAAGGCTTTCCTGGGTAAGCTTACACTCTTCCATTAATCGCTGATAGCTCAAAGCAACTTCAATGGCATCAAGATCTTCGCGTTGGATATTTTCTACCAGGGCCAGTTCGAGCATGGCTTCATCACCTGCTTCTCTGACGAAGGCAGGAATTTTCGTCAGTCCGGCCAATTTTGATGCCCGAAACCTTCTCTCGCCTGCAATGATCTGGTACCTTTTATCTCCGATCTTTCGCAGCGTGATGGGCTGGATAATTCCTACTTCTTTGATGGAGGAGGTCAGTTCGTTCAAAGCTTCTTCATCAAAGTGAACGCGTGGCTGAAAAGGATTTGCTTCGATCTCAGAAATCAGAATCTCATTGGTTACCGGACTCTGTTCCCGAAGCATATTTGAATCATCAATCAGGGCACCTAAACCTCTGCCCAAAGCATTGCGTTTTTGCATAGTACTGTCTTCTGTTATTGTCAAACAATCTCTTTATGATCCATCTTCGTCATCTTGTTCTTTTGAAGTAGTTCGCGGGCCAGATTCAGATAGCTCTGGGCTCCTTTGGAACTGACATCATAAGATACTACAGGCAATCCATAACTTGGAGCTTCCGACAACCGAATGTTTCGCGTGATCAGGCTTTCGAATACCATTTCCTGAAAATGTTTTTTCACCTCATCATGAACCTGGTTGGAGAGGTTCAGCCTGGAATCGAACATGGTAAGTAGAAATCCTTCAATTTGCAACTCAGGATTCAATCTGCTTTGAATTATCTTAATGGTATTCAGTAATTTGCCCAATCCTTCGAGGGCAAAATATTCACATTGCACGGGTATAATAACGGAATCGGAAGCAGTCAATGCATTGACAGTTATCAATCCAAGTGATGGAGAGCAGTCAATAAAGATGAAATCATAATCGTTTCTGATCTTTTCGATCACCAGCTTCAATACTTTTTCGCGGTTTGGCATGTTCAGCATTTCAATCTCTGCACCTACCAGATCTATGTGTGACGGGATCAAATCAAAACCAGGAGTATTGGTATTAAGAATGATATTCTTTGGATCCATGTCATCAACAACGCATTCGTAAATGCTGGTCTTGACGTTGCGGACATCAAAACCTACTCCTGAGGTTGCATTGGCTTGAGGGTCGGCATCAATCAGGAGTACTTTATACTCCAAAACAGCCAGACTCGCCGCTAGATTGATGGCAGTAGTTGTCTTTCCTACGCCACCTTTCTGATTTGCAATCGCGATAACTTTTCCCATGAATAAAATTTTTAGTCGGCTTCAAAGTTAGTATTTTAGTCTCAACGAGAGCAGACAGATATAAAATTTGATGTCATTCCTACAGAAAAGATATCAACTACATGGGATCAACATCGACAATGATCTGAACCATTTTATTTTTATCTCTTGTCTTAACGCTTTCCAGCATCTGCTGCATCTGGCGTTTGGCCGAAGTGACAGATATTTCACGTTCAAGCTTCAACCATATCTGTTTCATATACATCAGCTTAATACGGCTAACGGCCGGATATTCAGGTCCCAGCAATCTGTTTCCAAATCTACTTCGCAAAGCCTCAGCACTCTCTTGGGCAATTCGGTCAAGTTCAGTCTGATCTCTGTGCTTCAGTGTTATACGGATCATTCTGTAAAACGGTGGATATTTGAAATCTTTCCGTTCGGCAATTTGCTGGTTGTACATTCCTTCGTAATCATTGGCCGCAACCTTCTGAATGATAAAATGATCAGGCTGAGAAGTTTGGATGATCACTTTCCCTTGCTTGTGCCTTCTACCGGCCCGGCCGCTTACCTGTGCCATCAGCTGGTAGCTTCTCTCGTGTGACCTGAAATCAGGAAAATTGAGCAGATTATCTGCATTCAGGATACCGACGACGCTCACATGTTCAAAATCCAATCCTTTTGTGATCATTTGTGTACCTACCAAAATATCAGTATCACCCCGGTCGAATCGCTGAAGTATTGATTGAAAGGCCTTTCTAGATCGGGTTGCATCCAGGTCGAGCCGCTCTATGGAGGCATTGGGAAATAGTGCGGCGATTTCCTCTGCTACTTTTTCGGTGCCAAATCCTTTGTTGCTAAGATCTGCCGACTGGCAGGAACCACATACTGACGGATAATAAATAGAATAACCACAATAGTGACAAACAAGCCTCCGCGTATTTTTGTGGTATGTGAGACTAACGTCGCAATGGGTGCATTTCGGAATCCATCCGCAACTTTTGCATTCGATGAAGGGAGAAAAGCCGCGTCTGTTCTGAAAAAGTATCACCTGCTCCTTTTTTTCGAGTGCCAAAGTGATTTCAGAGAACAATTCCGGCGTAAGACAGAATCTCATCGATTTGCGCTGGTAAGCTCGTTTCAAATCGACGGTAACAATTTTGGGCAGCTCAATTTGCCGGTATCGCTCCTTCAACTCAACCAGACCATATCTTCCCGATTTCGCATTGTAGTATGTTTCAATGGCTGGCGTCGCTGTTCCCAGTAAAACGGGTATCTTCAGCATCGTTCCCAGCACGATCGCGCTGTCGCGTGCGTGATACCTGGGAGCCGGGTCATATTGTTTGAAACTGTTTTCATGCTCCTCATCCACGATGATCAATCCAAGGTTCGAAAAGGGAAGGAAGATAGCCGAGCGGGTACCAAGAATAAGTTGGTGGGAAGCGTTTGTGTTATCGGTCTGAAAATGAAGAACTTTGTTCCATATTTCAACTCTTTCGGCATCATTGAACTTTGAATGATAGACCCCAGCCTGTTTGCCAAAAACCGCCAGCAGCCTGCCAATCATTTGTGTTGTCAGGCCTATTTCGGGCAAAAGATAGAGGACTTGTTTCCCCTCATTTAAACATTTTTCAATCAGTTGGATGTAAATTTCCGTCTTGCCGCTCGAAGTAACACCATATAATAAGGTAACAGGATTTTTCGAAAATGAGGTTTCAATTTGATTCAAGGCAATTTCCTGGGCGGGATAAAGCGGATATCCCGGACGCTTGGCATCTTCGCCCGACTCAATCCTGTCAATAGGCTGTTCGTAAACTGCCAGAATCTCTTTCTTTACCAAACCAGAGAAGACAGTCAGGCTGGCACCGCTTTTCATCAGCAAAGCCCTTTTGGGGTAAGCCTTTGCCTTCAGATCCGGGATATCTTCATTTTCCAGCAAAAAAAGATTAAGCATCTCACGCTGTTTTGGAATCTTGCACAGCAAATCCATTGTGCGGAGTAATTTTTCTTCAGAGATGATGGCCGCGCCAAGTATGACAATTGTTTCGGTGCGGACTTTATAGCTTTCTCTGATCTCCTCGTCGATGTGGATGGCTCCTTTACGTAACAATTCTTTTAATATCGGAAGAGTCCCCTTTTTTAAAACTGTGTTGTTGAGTTCAAAGACAGATATACCTCGTTTCTCCCGGATGATATCCAATAGCATTATTTCTTTGGGCGACCATTGAATCAGATCTTTTTTGCTTTGCTCTTCATTCAGAAAAACCCGGGTTTCGCTCTCCAATTTGAGCCCTGAGGGAAGTGCGGCTTTAAGCACTTCACCTAGTGTGCATTGGTAATATGTCGAAATCCATTCCCAGAGCAGGAAGCAGTTTTCATTGAGAACAGGTTGGTCATCAAGTACTGATTCTATCAGTTTGGCAGCATGGTTTTCGGGTTTGTTGTTGTGCAATCTTCTGACCAGGGCAGAATAGAATTTTTTGACACCAAACTGTACCACAACCCTCATCCCAGGCGCAATTTTTCCTTCCAACTCAAGAGGAATCAGATAAGTAAAACATCCCTCCAAAGGAAGTGGCAAAATCACATCGGCATAGTATTCAGAGGAGTTGTGCATGGGAAAAGAGACCAATTCAAGCTTTCCGGCTGTTCGAAAAGCGAACACAAGTTACGTCAAAAAACCGAATTGGAGCGATCGTTATTTATATTTTGAAGGATGAATTTCTCCACCTCCGTGGAAACCAGTCCACTGACAGACTCATTTTTTTCCAGCCGTTTTCTGATCTCCGATGAGCTGATGTTAAGCAGGGGTGTCATCATTCTGGTAACATTGGGGTGATGTTCATAGGGATTGATAGTTGAACCCGACCGTGGATAGACGACAAGTCCAAATTCATCCACAATATGCTGATGATCCTTCCAGCTTTGAAATTTTAGTAGATTATCACCGCCGATCAGCAATTTGAACTGATATTCAGGAAAAATTTTCTGAAGAAAATTGAGTGTATTAATAGTGTAGGAAGGACGTGGAAGCTTGTTCTCACAATCACTGACTTTCAGATTGGAATGATTGGCAATAGCAAGTTCTGCCATTTTTAACCTGTCTTCGAAAGGCCATAATTCCTCCTCCTTTTTGTGCGGATTCTGTGGGGAAACAACCAGCCAAACCTCATCAAACCCTTCGCGCAAAGCGGCTTCTGCCACAGCGATATGCCCATTGTGAATAGGGTTAAAGGATCCGGAGTAGACGGCAATTTTCATTAAGAAAATGTAGAAATTGGAAAATTGGAAAATTTGGAAATGTGAAAATTGGGTAGGTGAGAATATGGGAAATGGGAATTATATTTTTTCAAGATCATCATTGTTGCGTTCTTTATTTTCACATTTCCACATTTTCAAATTTTCACATTCTTTTTACGATTCAAGAAAGCTTTTGACTCGCTCTTCGGCTTCCTGAAGGGCGTGCTCAAGAGTATCGTTCACGATGATGACATCGAACAGGTGAGCGAATGCCAATTCCCGTTCGGCTTTCTCCAATCTTTCCCTGATCCCTTCCTTGTTGTCAGTGGAGCGGGCAATGAGCCTTTTTTCGAGTTCAGTGATGGAGGGCGGCTGGATGAAGAGGGCCAGGGCACGGTCGCCATAGATTTTTTTGATGTTGCTGCCACCGACCACATCTACATCGAAGAGAATATTTTTCCCCTCATTCAAAATCTTGTCCACTTCACTTTTAAGCGAGCCATAAAAGCTATCCGGATAGACTTCCTGCCATTCCAGGAATTCATTATGTTTTATTTTGGCTTTAAATTCGTCGGCCGTCATGAAAAAATAATCCACGCTATTCTGCTCTTTTCCTCTTGGTTTCCGGCTGGTAGCCGAGACTGAAAAGGCAAAATTCTTGTTTTTCGACAGAAGATGTCTGACGACTGTGGTTTTGCCTGCACCCGAAGGAGCTGAGAAGATGATGATTTTGCCTTCCTTCATTCCTTGCGATGTTTTTATAAAACGTTGAGCAATTGTTCTTTTATTCTTTCGAGTGCATCTTTCATCTGGATCACCAGCTTTTGCATCTCTGTATGATTTGCCTTTGAACCCAGCGTATTGACTTCGCGACCAATCTCCTGGGCAATAAAGCCTAGTTTTTTGCCAACGGGTTCAGCCAGTTCGATGGTTTCGAGAAAATAGTTGCAATGGTTTAGCAACCTCACTTTTTCCTCATTGATATCCATCTTTTCAAGGTAGAAAATCATCTCCTGCTCTAATCTGTTTTCATTTACCTGTTCGATGGAGATATCCTTGAGGCCTTCAAATATTTTTTCCTTGATCCGCATTACCCGTTCTTCCTCGTATTGCCCGACATCAGTCAGCAAGGATGTGATCGATTGCACATTGGAAATCATATCTGTTTTCAAACTAGCACCTTCCTGTATTCTAAACTTATCGAGTGATTCAATGGCTTCGCCTATTTTACCAAGGATGGCTTTCCACTCCTGGTCGTCGAGTTCCTCTCTTTCATTTTTAACGACTTCAGGCAAGGTGAGGATTGTTTGTAGGATGCTGTTATTCAATGGAATGTTAAGATCTGCGGAGATTTTTTCCATCTGTTTGTAGTAGCTTTTTACGATGCCGGCATTGATTTTTGTGGCGGAATCTTCTCCGAGCGACTCGGTATAGAGAATAAAATCAACCTTTCCACGTATCAGCTTATCCGAAAGCTCCCTGCGAATCTCGAGATCTTTCTCACGGAAGATTTGAGAGATACGGGTATTGAGATCCATTTGTTTGCTGTTCAAGGATTTGATCTCAATGGTGACTTTTTTTTGCGAAAGTTCACATTCAGCTTTGCCGTAACCGGTCATCGATTTAATCATAAAAAGGTGCTTTTGGGCAAAGGTAGGTAAAAGTGAAGGAAGAAAGAAGAGGGAGGGTGAGAAAGGGAGAAGGACTGGGATGTAGCGGAATCCAGATGCTGACAGTTAGTGCCCAAACCCAGGGTCTGACAGGATATAGATATCCAAACAATGCAGCAGAGAGGACGATCAATCCGGCGGTGATGCCCGAATCATCCCAGCCCGGACGTGAGTCCATCCAGGCGAGGAACAGTCCGACGCAACATGACATTGCCAGGACGATGATAAATTTCAGATTCAGTCTCAAGGAACCTCAATTTTCTCCACAACTACAGCTGTCCCGTATGCCAGCACCTCTGTCAGACCGGTCATGACATCGTTGGCATCATAGCGCATGCTGATGATGGCGTTGGCACCAATGATTCTTGCATGATCAATCATCAACTGAAGTGCCTCTTCCCTGGCTTTCTCACAGAGTTCGGTGTAAATGACATTCCGGCCGCCGAAAATTGTCATCAGACTTCCGGCAAAAGAACCAAAAATATTCCTTGACCGAACAGTGATGCCCCGAACAAGTCCAAGTTGTTTGATAATTCTGTAACCTTCCAGATTGGTGCTGGTTGTAATTAGTGTTTGATCGTTCATAGCTTTACTGTTTAATAGAGTTTATTCGTTCATAATTTGTTTCTAATCCAATATTTGAAATGCGTATTCGATTGTTGATGGATTCGGAGAGCAGAATTTTATCATATATTTATTTCATCTATTTATTATTTCTCTTTTTATGGCCAGTTGGAATCGAAAATCGGCGAAACAAATACCCATCCACCAACTGGCAGATTCTGATGGTTTGAAAATTGACTTATGGGTATTTCATTCAATTGTGAAAGGATGTTTGTTTCAAAGTCAGAGGGAGTCATTCCTCTAATAGTTGAATCAAAAATAATTGGTAAAATATATTCGACCGAAACATTCTTTCCATTTAATTCTCCGGGGATCCATGGTTCAGAGATGGACTTCAAGACCCTGAGTGCTTCGTTGTTGCAGACCCTTCCAATCCCTTTCAGAACACGATAATTGGAAGTATTTCCTACACTGTCTATGATAAATGACACAAAAACAGTGCCTGTTATTTTCTCATTTGGCTTGTGAAGTGGGATATGCAATTCTTCAGCCAGATAATCCTTAAATCTGCTCATACCTCCCAAAAACAGGGGTGGTCTATCCAAAATACTCATTATTGTGTCACAACCAGAGATTATTCTGAAAGGATTTTGGGCCAATCCAGTACGGAAAAGAAGAACTTCAGCGGTTGAGAAATCAATCTTTTGTTCCAGCTCACCTTTTTTATCAAAAAATTCCCAGATACTATCACGTTTGTTGCTCTTGAACCAGCCTCTGGATCTGATAACTCCTGACAAGTCGTAATGCGTCCAGAGACTATCCATTTCACCCATGTTGTAATGTCCCTCAATAAGAACTTTTCCATTTATCTCTGCCTTGTAAACTCCGTGCTTGATAGAATTGTCAGATTTGAGAACATAGTATACTTCGTCAAAGTTTGGAAAGATATTAACCTTTGTAATTTTCTTCGTATCCTTTGCATTCAGCAAGATCTGGGAAAAAATAAACAGGAATAAGACAGTTGCTCTCATGTTAGCAAGCTTCTTTGAAATTAGTCGACCGATTTTTTCTGTTTGCTGACCATCTCAGAGAAACTTTTCGCAGCATTTGTAAATTCAGACGGCATCAGGATCACGGTAGTTGTGTTGTTATCGATGCCAATTTCTGAAAGCATCTGCATTCTTCTAAGTTCCAGAGAAAATGGACTACTTTCCATCTGTTTGGCTCCTTGCGTCAGTTTGATGGATGACTCAAGTTCAGCTTCTGCTTTGATGATCCGGGCCCTTTTTTCGCGTATCGCTTCTGCTTCGCGTGCCATTGCCCTTTGCATGGATTCAGGTATCTCAACATCTTTCATCTCTACCATTTCAATTTTCACACCCCATGGTTCAGTGGTTTCATCCACGATTTTTTGCAGGGTAGCGTTGATCTGTTCCCGCTCTCTCAACACTTCATCGAGGTGGTGCTGGCCAATGATGTTTCGCAAGGCAGTGACCGAGAACTGGTAAACAGCCTGGTTGTAATTGGCAATTTTGATCACGGCATTTTCGGGATTGGTAACCCTGAACCAAAGCACTGCGTTGACTTTAATGGTGACGCTGTCCTTGGTGATGGTCTCCTGCTGCTCGAGATCAACAGTTTTGGTACGGATGTCGATGGTCTGCTGACGATCGATCAGCGGTATAATCCAGTAGAGACCGGGGCCTTTTGTCGACTGGAATCTCCCCAGTCGGAAAACAATCGCACGTTCGTATTCCTGAGCAATGCGAAATCCGGCGATAATGATGACGGCAACAACGAGTAATGCAGGCAAAAATAGTTCCATAGCGTTAGAATTAAAATATGTCTTAACCTGGATTAAGCAGATTAAACTGATTGTGTTTTTATATTAGATCTGATTCTGATTTCTTATATTTTGTATTAATGAGTCTTTTAAATTCAAGGCTTTTACTTCCAAAATTTATCAGCAAGGCGACATCTATGTTGTATGCTTCCAGATAATTGATAGCTTGTGCTAAATGTACATCTTCTAGTTTGATTACGGCTTTTATTTCGACTGAAATCAAATCTTCAATCAAAGTTAAGACATTTCAGACGATTCCTGAAAACCCCATAAAAGCCATGGCCAGTATCCCAGCAGTGATAAGTGCAATCGGGGTACCTTTTAACCCTTCGGGGATGTTGGAGAACTCCATTTGCTCGCGGATGTTGGCAAAAATGAGCAATGCCAATCCGAATCCGCCGGCAGTAGCGATGGCAAAGACGACACTTTCGATTAGATTAAACTGCCGCGTGATCGTGAGGATGGCCACACCGAGGATGGTGCAATTTGTTGTTATCAGCGGCAGATAAACGCCAAGAGCCTGGTAAAGTGCCGGGCTTACCTTCTTCAATATTATTTCGACAAGTTGAACCAGTGCAGCGATAATCAGAATGAAAGAGATGGTTTGCAGGTAACTTACATGAAGGGGGTCGAGTATGTAATATTGGATCAGGTAAGTGACGATCGTGGATAGTGTCATCACAAAAGCAACAGCAGCAGCCATTCCAATGGCAGTTGTGCTGTTTTTCGAAACGCCTAAGAAAGGACAGATACCCAAAAATTGCGCCAGTACAATATTGTTAACAAGGATGGCTGAGATGATGATGATGAGGTATTGCATGAGATCAGGTTTTTTTGATTCTGTTGATGATGGCGATCAGGTAACCCAATACGATAAATGCGCCGGGAGCAAGTACGAAGAGCAAACTTCCATATTGCTCGGGATAGATAACCAGATTGAAAATCTTACCGGTGCCCAGCAGTTCGCGAATGGAACCCAGCAGCGTGAGGGCAAATGTGAAGCCAAATCCCATGCCGAGTCCGTCAAGGATTGAAAGGACCGCACCGTTTTTGCAGGCAAATGCTTCGGCCCTTCCCAGGACGATGCAGTTGACAACAATCAGCGGAATAAAAAGGCCGAGAGAAGCGTAAAGTGATGGCAACCACGCCTGCATGGTGAGCTGCACTACTGTTACAAAAGTTGCGATGATCACCACATAACTTGGAATGCGCACTTTATCAGGAATATATCCTGCTACCAGTGACACTATCAGGTTCGACATGACCAGTACAAAGGTGGTAGCCAACCCCATGCCAATGCCGTTGATGGCGTTGGATGAAACCCCCAGCGTTGGACACATGCCCAGCATGATGACGAATATGGGGTTTTCTTTCATCAATCCGTTCAAAAAAGTTTGCATGCGATTCATAGGGCACCTCCTTTTTTTGAAAGTTCAGTTTTCACGGTAGTTGATTTCAGTTTGTGATTTGATGAATCATTTTTCCAAGCTTTATGAGCTCTTTTTACAGACTCTAAAAAAGCTCTGGATGAGATTGTTGCAGCAGTAATGGCATCGATCGAACCGCCATCCTTCACTACCGCGAAATTGGATATCTCGGGATTGATGCCTAAAATACTTTGTTTGGGTTTGCTTTTATCTGAGAACCAAAGGGCCATTCTGGAACCCAGTCCGGGGGTTTCCTTGTGCTCCAGGATCTTGAATCCTGAAATATTTCCATCGGAACTGAGTCCGACCATCACGGTAATTAACCCTGAAAATCCTTTCCTGGAGTAGCTTTTTACAGCAGTGCCGATGAGGCTGCTGTCTTTGCTAAAAGCCGGAAAGAACTGAAGCGAGTCCTGTTCTCCTGCAGGCAATACCTTGTAGGCAGATCCAAGGTAGGCAAATGGAGGAAGGATCGTTGCGATGGCCGAATTTTGTTGTTCGATATCTGCCTTGATGATAGCCGATTTTGTGGCTTCATTGACAACGCCCAGAATTGCCGATGCAACGAAAGTCACGGCGAAAAGTGCCAGGAACATATTTTTAAAATTGGATACGGGTAGTGCCATGTTTACTTTCCTCCGAATCTTTTGGGTTTGATTTTAGCGTTGATCAGAGGGGTGAAGCCATTCATGATCAAGATGGCAAAAGATATTCCTTCGGGATAGGCACCGAAATTGCGGATACACATCGTAATCACTCCAATACCGATACCAAAAATTATTTTCCCAATGGGAGTCATGGGTGATGTCGTGAGGTCTGTTGCCATAAAGAAAGCACCTAGCATCACGCCACCTGTTACCAGGTGAAACACTGGATCCATAAAGCGATCGGGTGCGATAAGCCAGAGGATACCTTCGAAAATGAATATCGAACCCAGCACGGCTACCGGAATGTGCCAGGTGATAATTTTCTTCCAAATCAGATAAACACCTCCGAGGATGATGGCAATGGCCGAAATTTCGCCAAGCGATCCGCTCATGTTGCCCCAGAACATATCCAGATAACCAGGAATCTGAGCATCGGATGCAAGGGTAGCCAGAGATTTACCGCTTTTTATACCCTCTTTTAAAATTCCAAGAGGAGTGGCACCGGTAAATGAATCGGCAGCTGTGATATTGGCTGTCCAGGTCGTCATCTGAACAGGGAATGAGATCAGCAAAAACACGCGACCCACCAACGCCGGATTGAATGGATTTTGGCCGAGACCGCCAAATGATAGCTTGGCTATTCCGATGGCAACCAGCGATCCGAGGACGATCAGTCCGACCGGCAATCCTGCAGGCAGGTTAAAGGCGAGCAGCAGTCCGGTGATAACCGCAGAACCATCCCGCACAGTGGTTGGAACTTTTAAAATAAATTTTTGGATGGCGTACTCAAAAAACACACAGGAGAGGACTGCTGCCAGCATAATTCTCAGACTGTGAAGTCCGAAAAAGATGGTCGACAGGACCATCACGGGTATCAGTGCCACGATGACACTTCGCATGATTTTCGGAATGGTATCGTCGCTTTTGGTGTGTGGCGACGGTGAGACGGTTAGTAGTTGGCTCATTCTGAAATAGCTGGTTTGATAGAAGATTTTATATCTGCTGAGGCACTGTTTTTGCGTGATTGGATGATCTTTCCTACTTGTGATTTTCCTGATCTGATATAATCCAGCACAGGCCGGCAGGAGGGACAGGTAAAGGAACAGGAGCCGCACTCCATGCAATCTGTGATGTGATTGGCCTCGGCTCTTTCCCAGAAACCTTTCCCTGAAAGTGCCATCAGCAAGTATGGCTCGAGATTCATCGGACAGCCTTCCACGCATCTGGCACAGCGGATGCAAGTCACTTCTTCCAATCTGACTGCCTCTTCAACAGGTAGCAGGACAATTCCTGACATCCCTTTGGTGACGGGAATATTCAGGTTGGCGATGGCCTTGCCCATCATTGGTCCGCCGATGATCACCTTGCCTGTATTTTCCGGCAGTCCGCCGGCGGCTTTGATCAAATCACTGATGGGTGTTCCGATCCTTACCAGGAAATTACCTGGCTTGGAGAGGCCCTTTCCGGTAACCGTTACCACTCTTTCGATCAGTGGCTTATTTTTGGCAACTGCTTCGTAGACAGCGTAGGCGGTTCCAACGTTCTGTACAATTACACCTGCCGAAGCCGGAAGTGCACCCGGAGCAACCATTCTGCCTGTCATGGCATGGATCAGCTGTTTTTCACTTCCCTGTGGATATTTAATTTGCAGTGCTTCAACTTCGATGCCTGGGTAGTTTTTGGCTAATTTGTTCAATAGAAGGATGGCATCGGGTTTGTTTATTTCGATGCCAACGATGGCTTTCTGAACATTCAAAACTTTCATGAGCAGGGTGGTGCCCTTCAGGATTTCTTCTCCATGTTCGAGCATCAACCGGTGGTCGGAAGTGAGGAAAGGCTCGCACTCGACCCCGTTGATCAAAAGCGTGTCGACCTTCATCCCGGCAGGTATTTCCAGTTTGACGTAGGTTGGAAAGGATGCTCCCCCCATGCCGACGATTCCTGCTTCGCGGATCTTTTCCAGAATTGCGACTGCCGAGAGGCTCTCGAAATTAGCTTGAGGAAGACCCCGGGAGATCGACTCCTCCCAAACATCTCCTTCCGTTTCGATGACGACTGATTTTTTTTTGAACCCAGATGCATCAAGACTCTCCTCGATTTTGATCACTTTTCCTGAAACAGGGGAGTGGAGGTTCGAGGAGACAGGGCCTTCAGAACGGGCGATGATACTTCCCGTCTTCACCAGATCTCCTTTTTTAACCACCACAGTTGGCAGTGCACCAATGTGTTGCGCAATTGGGAGGACCACTTCTTTCGGAAGGGGAAGAGGCTGAATGGCGATTCCTGCTGTCAGTTTTTCCCCTTTTGGGTGGACACCTCCGAGTTTGAATGTCTTTAGCATTTATTGATAGACTTATATTTGATAAATAGCTTCTTTGCCAATACCTATTCAACCGGCACTTCTTCGTTCTTTAATTTTCGGGCCGGAAAATTGATTTCCAGGATTGATCCGGAAGGGCAAACCGATACACATTTTCTGCAAAGGGTGCATTTGTATGAATCGATAAATGCCAGATTGTTTTCCATCCCAATGGCATCGAAGATACAAACAGTAGCGCATTTCTTGCACCCGGTACAGGCAACCTTGCAAGCTTTTGAGGCCACCGGCCCTTTGTCTTTATTGTTGCAGGCTACGAAAACCTTTCTGCTTTTTGGCATTTGTTTCCGCAGCTGCATCAGCATTTTCGGACAAGCCGATACACATGCGCCGCATCCGTTGCATTTGATGTCATCAACTTCCGGCAGTCCGGTAGTAAGATTCATGTGTATGGCATCAAATTGACAGGCCGGAACACAATCGCCGAATCCAAGGCAACCATATTGACAGTCGGTTTCGCCGCCATAGACAGAACTGATGGCGCTGCAAGTTTGAACACCATCATATTTGCTTGTCTTTGGGCGATAGTCACAAGTCCCATTGCAAAGCACGATGGCAGTATTGGAGGCAACAGACACGACTTCCATTCCCAGGTATTCGGCCAATGCCTTCATGGTATCCTTTCCGCCTACCGGACAAGAGAGTTGCGAAAGATTCTCTGCAGCCACACAAGCCTCTGCAAAAGCCCTGCATCCAGCGAAACCGCAACTTCCGCAATTGGAAGCGGGCAGGAGAGCCTCGGCTTCATCGATGCGAGGATCTTCGTAAACCTGAAATTTTTGAGATACGAAGTACAATATCACGGCAGATAAAGCCCCGATGGCGCTGATAACCAGAATGGTGTAGATGAGAGTGTCACTCATATTGGGAGATATTTTGCTGTTTTTGGACCATAAAATGGAAAGAGTTTTTTAGCCTATGGCGGAAATGATAGAGCAACAAATAATACGGAACCAGCAAAAGCAGAGATCCCAATGCAGCAGTTGCCTCCACTTTGCTGATCGATGAAAAAATCATGAGAGAGCTTACCAGCAGGAGGAGAGGAAGCACATAGGCGAAAAGTAGTGCTTTGTAACCCTGGGCTAAGGTGGCAACGACAAGCACCTCTTCTCCAATCCTAAATATATCCCCGCTATAATCTACCTCAATCTCCTTTTCTTTCTGTTCTGAAGATGAGCAGGCACCTTTGGCATGGCAGGACGAACAAGCGGACTGGGAAATTATTTTAACAATAAGATGTTGATTGTTAATTGATTTTATGGTTCCTACGTGGTTTATCAGATGGGTATTCACCGCAATCGTTTTTGTTGGAGCTTCTCTTCAGTAATAAAAGGATACTTATTCTTTAGACCTCTGTAAAATCTATTATTCTGAGATTTTTGAACAAAGCTTGGTATACATTAAAAATAGACAATTTCTAAGTCGGCCGCGATTTCTTGAGGTGAGTATTAATGTTAAATTAACTTATCGCGCCCCAGTTCAGGTGATTTTTGCGAAGTGCCATCAACTGTTTGGTCAGGATGGTATTTTCGGGACTGTGGAGCAATGGATCAGTGGTCAAAATCTCCTCAGCCTTGTCGCGGGCATATTGCAGAATCTGTCCGTCTTTGGCCAAATTGGAGATACGGAGGTCAAAGGCCAGACCGCTTTGTTGTGTCCCTTCCAAATCTCCTGGGCCGCGCAGGCGCATGTCGGCTTCGGCAATTTCAAATCCGTCGTTGGTGCCGACCATTGTTTCAATACGTTGCCTGCTTTCGTGACTAAGTTTCACGCTGCTCATCAGGATGCAATAGGATTGGTCTGCGCCCCTTCCAACTCTGCCTCGGAGTTGATGCAGTTGAGACAGCCCAAATCTTTCGGTACTTTCAATGACCATCACGGAGGCATTTGGCACATCTACGCCAACCTCTATGACCGTGGTTGCCACCAAAATCTGCGTTTCGCCCCTTTTAAACCGCTGCATCTCTTCTTCCTTGGCAGCAGACTTCATCTTCCCGTGCACCATGCTAATGCTGTATTCTGGTGTGGGAAAGGCGATCCTCAAATGTTCGAATCCCTCTTCCAGGTTTTTAAAATCAAGTTTCTCGGATTCTTTGATCAAGGGAAAGACAATGTATATCTGGCGCCCCAGGGCGATCTCTTTTTTGATAAACTGGTTCAATTCGGCCCGGTGATTGTCGTAATAATGGAATGTACGAATCGGTTTTCGCCCCGGAGGAAGTTCATCGATGACCGACACATCCAGATCTCCATATACAGTCATAGCCAGGGTGCGGGGGATGGGAGTTGCCGTCATCACGAGCACATGTGGTGGAATGAAATTTTTGCGCCACATCTTGGCTCTTTGCATCACGCCAAATCGGTGCTGCTCATCGATGACAACGATGCCCAGGTTCTTAAATTCCACTATATCTTCCAGCAAGGCATGGGTGCCAATCAGTAAATTTAATGAGCCATCCAACAGTTGCTGATGGATAATAAGACGTTCAGATTTCTTGGTCGAGCCTGTAAGCAGCTTGACATTGACCGGCAAGTCCCCTATTAGTTTCAATACCGATTGATGGTGCTGTTGCGCCAGGATTTCAGTCGGAGCCATCATGCACGCCTGAAATCCGTTGTCCATGGCAATCAGCGAAATCATGAGGGCGACCATGGTCTTGCCACTGCCGACATCGCCCTGAAGGAGCCGGTTCATCTGCTTCCCCGCCAGAGTATCCTTTCTGATCTCCTTGATGACGCGCTTTTGTGCACCGGTGAGTTCGAATGGGAGATGGTGGTGAAAGAAATCATTAAAATGGGATCCCACCTCCTTGAAAATTTGTCCTTTGAATTTATTTTGACGTTCGTGTTTCAGGTGAAGCAGTTTGAGCTGGATGTAAAAGAGCTCTTCGAATTTCAGTCTGTATTCGGCATAGCGAAGGGTTTGAGGATCGGCAGGGAAATGGATATTGATCAAGGCCGTTTCCAGGGGCATCAGTTTTAGCTGGTCAATCAGCCAGGCAGGAAGCGTCTCGGTTATTTTGTCTTTGCAAAGTTGCAGGGCTGTGTATTGGAATTTTTGAATCGATTTGGAAACGAGAAAGTTGCTCTTCATTTTCTCGCTTGTGTTGTAGAAAGGCTGGATATATCCTTCTTTCTTCTCAATTTCGGCGACAGCTTCTTCTATCTCGGGATGAACCAATTTCCATTTGCCGTTGAATTCTGTTGGCTTTCCGAAGATGACATACGGGAAATTTGTTTTGAGGGTCGATTTGACAAATTTGATGCCTCTGAACCACACCAGTTCCATCTGATTTTCACCATCGTAAAAATTGCCTATCATCCTTTGTGCCCGTCCTTCGCCGATGGTTTCCAGTGTCGTAATCACGCCTTTGATCTGAATAAAAGGCAGGGTCTCGTTGATCTCCCTGATTTTGTAAAATTTGGTCCGGTCGATGTATTTGTATGGAAAATAATAGATCAGCTCAGCCACTGAAGATATTTTCAGCTCCTGGGTAAGGATAGCCGCTCTTTTAGGACCGACTCCGGGGAGGAATTTTATTTCTTGGGCCAACATGGGAAGTGAACTAAAGTGAACTAAAGTGACTAAAGTGACTAAAGTGACTAAAGTGACTAAAGTGAACTAGAGTGACTAAAGTACTTCGCCATGCCGAAAATAGCTATTTTTACCTTAAATAATCCAACGGTTGAAAGATCAATTTTCTTTCTTCCTAACTTTAGCTCACTTTAGTTCACTCTAGTTCACTTTAGTCACTTCTTCTATGAATATTCGCACCCTGAAATACATCAAATATCTAATTGGCGCCGGCCATAGGAAGGGACACGGCATTCATTCGCCGTTTCTTTTCAGGCTGATAACGGAAGTGATAGAGAACAGGGGTTTTTATTCAGCATATCCGTTGCTGACAGCAGCCGAAGAGAATGTCAGAAGTACGCTGAGGATGCTGGATGGCGAAACCTATCAACAGTTATATGACGCCAAACCCGGATCGGATTCTGATTCTACCAAGAAACAGCATCTTCTTCCGGAGAAGTTTAACCGATTGCTTTTCAGACTCGTCAATGATTGTAAACCAGAATCTCTCTCGTTTTACGGATCAACCTTCGGCGTGACACTTCTCGCATTGGCACTGGCCGATCGGCGGATTCAGCTCGAGGCACAGGTCGAAAACAGTCATTATCGCTCATTCTGCCTGCGATTGATGGAGGTGTATGAGGTTGGAAATATTTCCCTGAAAGGTTCGGCAGAAGTGCTGGCCTCAGATTTTGTCGTTGTTCAGCATCCACTGAATCCGGAAGATTGTAGGCGCATCCTTTCACAAACACTGGCTACACCTGCTTACGGCGGGGTCGTTGTTCTTTGCGGAATACATTCATCCGCCGAAATGGAAGCTGTTTGGGCGAAGTCCAAAAGTGCAGAAGCGGTGAGAATCTCTCTGGATCTTTTCGAAATTGGAATACTCATTTGCAAAAAAAGTTTGCAGAAGGAGGATTTTGTGCTGAGGTTTTAATTTTACACCTGACAGGTTTCCAAAACCTGTCAGGTGTAAAGGAAGCCTGTCAGGTATCCAGGTCTATAATACATAAAATACCAGCACTTTGTTGGCAAAATCATTGTATTCTTCTTTTCCCGAATAGTTGTACATATTCCACAAAGCAATCAGCACACTGGTATATGCCACCTGCTTTTCCTTGCCCAAAAAAGTTTCGCCTCCGGCATGTACGCGCGAATTGCCGTCTGTAGTGATTTCACCGGTAGGTTTTATGCGGGTTAATTCCCATCGGGTTGCACAAGCTAATTTGTCGTATAGCATTTGGCGGATGGGTTCGTCACTTTTCAGAATTGAAAGCAGTCGAAATCCCATGGCGAGGCCTACCCCCTGGTAACTGCTGTCGAAACCTTCGCCTTCCAAAAAGTAGCCCTCCGGTTGTTGTTTCATGAGGGCGAGATTGGCAAAACCCAGTCCGATTTTCATGGCATCTAGGTCGTTCAGGTATTTCCCCATGGCATAAAATGCGAGGGCATCAAAAAATAGCCGGTTGGGGGCATCGGCATCTATCTGCTTCAGAAGTGTTGTCTTTGATTTTAGATAGCTCAGTGAAATTTGGTATTGTGGAATTAGAATTTCAATCCTTTTTTTTGCTGCCGGCTGACTCTGATAGCCAGAATTGTCTTGTAGTGCAAGAAGTGCTGATCCAAGTGCAGAATAGAAAAAGGCAATTCCGCTTACCTTGTCGCCCTCAGTTGCAGTGCTGGATGCAGCCAGATCGGCTGGAATCATGAGCTGAAAATCTCCATCAGGCATTTGATATTTGAAACTATATTCGATGGCCCGAACTGCCATTTCGAGGGCGGTTGAATTTTGGGCATCAACTGCATAATCGGCCAGCGGAGAAATTCCCATCTGAAATCGCACATGAAAATAGGCTGTTTTGTTTCTATCCAGGGCTCCGGCGGCATCTGTCTGGTTTGAAGTGGCCAGCTTTTCGATGATGTCATTTCTGAAAGCCGCGGTCATTTCGTTTTGTGTAAAAAAGCGGAGATTTGGGTCTACCACACAAAGAGGAGGATCGTCGGCCGTTTTATCCGTATTGTGGCAGGAGAAAAATGAGCAGAACAAAAGGAGTAGAACTACAGACTTCATGGAATATTTAGGATTCAATTTGTTCCTTGAATCAGGTATTAAAAATAGTGGTATTTTAGGTCAATAGTACGAAAAACCCTGAAGGTTTTGAAAACCTTCAAGGTTTATGAAAATTTCAGCTAGATTTGTAAATCTAAATTGTTTCTGATGGAAAATGTGATCAGATTAAAGGAAATTGTAAAAAATTATCAGGTTGGTAACCAAGTTGTCAGGGCGCTAAGAAAAATTACCCTGGATATAAAAAGAGGCGAATATGTGGCCATCATGGGGGCTTCCGGATCAGGAAAATCAACCTTGATGAACATTATCGGTTGTCTTGATACGCCAACTTCAGGAAATTACACGTTGAATGACAAAGATGTTAATCTGCTGGACGACGACCGCCTGGCCGAAATCCGCAATACAGAAATTGGATTTGTATTTCAGACTTTCAATCTGTTACCAAGATATTCAGCCCTCGAAAACGTGATGCTCCCTTTGGTTTATGCCGGGGTAGGGAAAGCTAAGCGAGAAGAAATTGCTACCGGTCAGCTGGTTAATGTTGGACTCGAAGACCGGATGGAACATAAACCCAACGAACTTTCAGGCGGTCAGCGGCAGCGTGTGGCCGTGGCAAGGGCGCTAGTCAACACACCTTCCATCCTACTTGCTGATGAACCTACCGGAAATTTGGACTCCAAAACTTCGGAAGAGATCATGAAACTTTTCGCTGATATCCACACCAAAGGAAATACCATTATCCTGGTTACCCACGAAGAAGAGATCGCCCGACATGCCTACAGGATCATTAAATTGAAAGATGGAGTGGTTGAGCAGGATTATGTGAATCCTAATCCTATTTATTGACGTATAGAGAATGACTGGGGGACTAGGAGACTAGGGGACTTGGAGACCGCTGCGATTTGTCACTTGAGTTAAAAGCTAAAATCTTGCGACTAAGAGCTAACAGCCAACAGCTAACAGCCAACAGCTAACAGCCAAAAGCTAACAGCCAAGAGCTAACAGCCAAAAGCTAATAGCCAACAGCCAACTACTCACAGCTACCATTATTTACATCAGCGAAAATTGAAAATGAGAGTATATACTAAAACAGGAGATGACGGTACTTCAGGATTAATTGGAGGTACCAGGGTAGAAAAATTTGACTTACGTCTCGAAGCTTACGGGACTGTTGATGAACTTAATAGCTGGATTGGCTTGATCTGTTCGCAGAAAATTGAACAAACAGCCAGAAAACTTTTGCTGTCTGTTCAAAATAACCTGTTTGTCATTGGCGCACGTTTGGCCACAGATCTTTCCAAAACTGATCTCTCAGAAAGATTGCCTTTGAAACCTGAGGATATCACACAACTGGAAAATGAGATGGACCGAATTCTGGATCTTTTGCCTCCAATGGAACATTTTGTATTACCGGGCGGGAGCAATACCGTTTCCTATTGCCACCTTGCCAGAACCGTCTGCCGAAGAGCCGAACGGAGGGTTTGTCAGTTGGCAAAAGAGGTTCCCATTCCCAATGATCTGATCAAATACCTAAACCGACTTTCCGACTACCTATTCGTCCTTTCTCGTAAAGTAGCTGTGGATGAGAATATTGACGAAGTTCAATGGTTGCCTTAAAAAATATGACTATTTATTTTTATTCTCGCAAAAAAATAGTAACATCGCAAAACCGTTGAACAGTAATCTAAATCATTAAAATATGTATTGGACACTTGAATTGGCTTCAAAATTAGAAGATGCACCCTGGCCTGCAACGAAAGATGAATTGATCGATTTTGCCATTAGATCAGGAGCTCCGCTTGAGGTAATTGAAAATTTGCAGGAGATGGAAGATGAGGGTGAAATTTACGAATCTATAGAAGATATTTGGCCGGACTATCCAAGCAAAGACGATTTCTTCTTCAACGAGGATGAATACTAAAGAATAGCGTTCTGCTTAATTTTTGATGCAGGTTTCTTCTCGGGGCCTGCAATTTTTTTGCGCTTTTCATTCAATGGGTATAGATCATAGCGACTCTTGGGCTTTTCACTTTCCCTCCAGATAAATCCTTTCAACTTAGCATCTTCAACGATAAGGTCTTTCATTGGTGTGAGTTTTCCTTCCGGTTTTGGAAAGAATGATATGCTGTCAATTTTACCTTTTAACAGATGGACATTAATTTTGCTGCTCATCATTTTGGTCATCCCCGAATAGCGTTCCTTGTTTTTCAAATAATAAAGGGCAATTGCATTCCCGTTTACTTCAATGGTCTTTAACTCATTTTTAATGATATATCCAATGAGAACCTTGCCCGAAATCTGGTTAAATTTAACAGAGTCTTCCTTCGAAACGATGAAACCGTTGTTGTCAAGCCTTGCGATATCAGGACCGGGCTTATGAGGACGATACTCAATTTTATCCGCCGATAGTTGGTGCACATCCGACCACAATACCGGATCACTGTAAAGTCGCATTACCGAATCTTTCATCTGGTAACAGAGTGAGTCACAAACTCCTGCAAGATCTTTCTTGTAAAACCGTACCCGATGATAGGCCATAAAAATTTTCTTATCCTTGTCATCTTTGGATTTCAAAGTATCCGAAGCGGTTGCAAGCGAGTCCTTTCCTGACAATTTTGCATTCAGCAACCCTGCTATCTTCCCTAAAATTTTACTAGTATCTGCTACCGAAACTATTGAATCCGGAGCAATTAGCTGCTTAACCTTCTCCGGAAGGCCGGCAAGCACTTTTGATAGCTTACTGGTATCTGCTATCACTGATAGTGCGTCCGGAGAAATAATTTGCTTTACCTTATCAGGAAGATTGGCAATCACTTTTGAATGTTTACCCGTATCTGCTACCGCTGAAAGTGCATCAGGAGGAATTATCTGCTTAACCTTCTCCGGAAGGATTGCAAGAATATTTGAAATCTTCAAGGTATCCTTGTTGTCGAGCAGGGTGTCAATGGCATTGACAAGAAGGTTCTTTAATACTTTGCCGCTATCTTTTGGAAGTGATTGAATCGCTGAGAGAGCTTTGGCCGATTTTTTGGCTACAAGCTGCTCGATATTTATTTTTTTAGCCACCTCTTTTTTGGTGATATCAGGGACAGACTTTAAAGTATCAGCATGAAGAAAGAGGGTATCGCTTTTGGAAAACTGCATAAAGATGGCTGAGTCTGTCACAAAAGCAATTTTCGTTTTCTCGTTGTACGTGCCTTTGCGTCCGGAAATGGCAACATGGTTGGTGGTATCCGACAAAATGACCTTGCTTAGCGCCCTTCCCGTACCAGCATTCCGCGAATAGTACATGGTATCGCCCTGCAATGACTGCTCTTTCCCGATTAGCTTTGAAGCTTTGTACAACTCTGCGATATTTGTGCGGGTATCGTACCACCCTTTTTCAGAGTACAGTGTTCCCTCTTTGGTCGTTCCAACAATGTGCGTCGGTCCGACGATAAATACCCGTTCAATTTTGCTGTTGTATTTCAGCGTGTCGGCAGTCAGGATAAAATCCTTGTTGGTCACCTTCACAGAATCTTTGAAAAAGAAAAGGTCTTGGTTGGAGTAATAACGGCCGATCTTGCTTACCAGTACATTGGAGGTATCGACGATTTTTCCCCAGGTAATGTAGTTGCCGATGTTCTCCTTGAGATCAAAAATCAATTCATCGGTAGTTAAGGTAATCGATTTGTTGACCAATTTCACATTCCCTTTGATCTTGGCAATTCTGCTGTTTCCGTCGTATTTGATCCTGTCTCCCCAGAGATTTAAGGTATCACCCTGGATGATGTGCACGCGGCCAAATGCGTCAACCTTGTTGCTGTCTGAATAAAAATAGGCGCTATCACAATTAAGCAGAACATTATTCTGACTGAACCTTACATTGCCTAAAAATCTGTTTGCATTGGCATTAATCTTGCTGTCATGTGCCGTTACATCAGCCCAGAGAAGTTCGATTCGTCGCTTTTTGCTTTCGGGTTGAGGTAAAGAGCCTGATACGACATGAAATGCCACAATCAGCAACATGGAGACCAACAGACTATTTCCTATTTTTCGAATTCTCATAACGTATTAAGACAAAAAGTTGAGAGTTGAGAGTGGAGAGTTGAGAATACTTAACTCTCAACTCTCCACTCTCAACTCTCAACTTGAGGCTCATTTATTTTTTCCAGGATTTCAGCTTAAAATTGCAATTGCTGTATAGGTCATCGATATGAATATAGGTCTTGGCCTGTTGTTTTGCCAACCAGGCGCGGTAGGTGTCTTCTTTCTTTTTCCCAAGAAATACTTCACTCAGATGCTGATAATCTTCCTGAAGATTGGCAGGATGCGAATTGGTCCTGGTGAGAAGTTTGATGATCTTGTAAACTTGTCGTTGCTTGTCATCCATGCTCAGAAAAGGAGCAGAGAACTCACCAATTTTTAATCCGGTGACGAGTTTGCTAACATCGGGGTCCAATTCATCCATCTGAAATTTCGTAGAGCCAGTCTTTTGGGAGGTAACAAGTCCTCCGTTGTTTCTGGTGCTTTTGTCAGAAGAATAAAGATAAGCAGCCTGTTCCCAGGTTACTGATTTCTTGTTGATATAAGTGGAAAGGCTGTCAATCCTGTCTTTGGATTTTGCAAGCTCTTTGGGGTCGATTTTTGGCCGGATCAAAATATGGCGGCACTTGATCTTTTCGCCTCTTTTGTCGATAAGCTGGATGATGTGGTAACCAAATTCACTTCTGACAACCTTCGAAACAGCACCCACTTTCAGGTTAAAGGCTTCTGTGGCGAAAGCCTGGTCAAGCATCGCCCGACCAACATAATCCATTTCACCGCCATTGCGGGCAGATCCGGGATCCTCGGAATACATGACAGCCAAGGTGGCAAAATTTTCTCCATTTTCAACCCTGCGCTTGTATTCCCTCAGTCTGCTTTTTACCTCCATGTCCTCCTCCTCGGTGATGATTGGCAAAACCGTGATCTGGGCATATTCAACTTGTGAACCAATGATCGGAATTTTATCTTTCGGTAATTGCCTGAAGTAATTGCGAACTTCAGAGGGCGTTGAAGTAACATTCTTGGTGATCGTCGTTTGCATCTGTTCGGTCTTGAGCTGCTCTTTGATCATCTCGCTCATTTCAGACTTCAGCTGATTGATGGTTTTGTTGAAATATTTTTCAACCTCTTTCTCCGAGCCAATATTTTCAACGAAATATTTCATTCTACGGTCCATGTTCTGGTTGATCTGGTTGTCGGTTACCACGATATTGGTATCGAGTTCCGCTTCAGCCAGCAAGAGCTTTTGTTCGAGAAGAGACTCTAAAATTTCACATTTCACGTCACCTTCTGAGGTTTGGCCTTCTGCCTGCCTTTGAATGGCCTGGGTTTCGATGTCTGATTTCAGGATTGGATTGCTGCCAACAATGGCGACAATCTGGTCAACTACTTTGTCCTGGCCCTTCGAAACAAAGAATGATCCCAGGATTATTCCCGACAACAACAAACCTTTTGTCAACTGTTTTAGCATAAATATTTTTCTTACTTGTATTCCTTTATTGTAAAACTATTTTCTCTCTTCGCTCTTTCGTATATATTCTTCTCAAGATCCTGAAGAAATTCCATTTTCCGACTGTTCAAAATTAAACTTTCTATCCGATCCTTTACGAAATCGTACGGGGCTTTTTCTCCGGCCAGAATATATTCGTTGACCAGAAGGAAGTATGAGTTATTCAAATCGTTGAACTCTAGGATGTTGGATCTCCTTAGTAATCGCTCGGATTCCTCTTTTGCACCAGGAATGCGTGCAAGAATTTTATCAAAATCAGTCCATTCGTTGTTGAAGTGGTCATATTTTGTGGCATACTGGAAACTAAAGCTCTCCAACTCACTCATTGAACGCGGACTATTCTCTGACATCCATCTTTTGATCTGGTCGGATTTGGCAATAGTTTTTGGAATTTCGACATACACTCCTTTAACGATGTTGTAGTCGAGCGTAAATTTCTCCGGATGGATATCGTAGTAATGGCGAATATCCTGTGCCGTCACCACAGTATCCAATTTTTGGTTGAGGAGTTGTTGCTGGTAACGGTGAATCAGGAGGGCATTGCCGTATTCTTCCAGTTCTTTTGAAAGATCGCGCTGACTTTCGTCCAGATTATCTTCGGCCATCTTCAGCATCAGCTCTTTTTTCACCCAGCGTGTAAGGATGTCATTGACCCTGGAAAGGCTGTCCTGCTTGGTCATACCCGTTGGAAGCTGTGACCGGAGATCTTTCAGGAGGTAGGTTTTATCACCCACTTTGGCAACAAATTTTGCATCAACAGAACGCTCATAGTACCTACAACCGGACAAGACCAGAAATGTGCAAAGTAAGAGAGGCCATCCCTTAAATCCCCGATGATAAAAATTGAAATCTTCTGGCATAGAATTTTGTTTCCTGGTATTTAGACGGAAGATAGTTCCCATTGGTTGTGGCAATCCCCCTCCTTTTACAGAAATTTAACAGGTAAAGCCGTAATTGTCTATTCGCGGCTATAATTTGGCGATTCGCTGGTGATGGTTACATCGTGTGGATGATTCTCCGCAACGCCTGCGTTGGTAATCCTGCAGAATTTTGTCTCATGCAGTTTCTCAATGGTAGCGGCACCACAGTAGCCCATTCCGGCGCGTAATCCTCCGATCAATTGGTAAAGTACTTCATTGAGCGAGCCTTTGTAGGCAACGCGTGCCACGATTCCTTCAGGAACCAGTTTTTTGATGTCGTCCTCTACATCCTGAAAATAGCGGTCTTTCGAACCTTGCTGCATCGCTTCGATGGAGCCCATTCCCCGGTAGGATTTGTATTTTCTTCCCTGAAAGATGATGGTTTCGCCAGGAGATTCTTCCACGCCGGCAAACAGCGAACCTGCCATAACACTCTGGGCACCTGCTGCAAGGGCCTTGACGATATCACCCGAGTAGCGTAATCCACCATCCGCAATAACGGGAACTCCGCTGTTTCTGAGGGCTTTTGCAACATTATAAATAGCAGAAAGTTGGGGAATTCCAACACCGGCCACGACGCGTGTGGTGCAGATTGAACCTGGTCCTATCCCGACTTTTACGGCATCGGCACCTGCGAAAACCAGCTCCGAAGCAGCTTCAGCGGTAGCGATGTTACCGACGATGATATCTTTGTCAGGATATTTGTTTTTGACCTTTTTCAACATCTCCAGTACACCCTTGGAATGGCCATGGGCGGTATCGATGATGATGGCGTCGACATTGGCTTTGACCAGTTCGTCGATCCTATCCATGGTATCGGCTGTGACTCCGACGGCTGCGGCAACCCGCAACCTGCCCTTGTCATCCTTGCAGGAGTTCGGCTTGTCTTTGACCTGTGTGATATCCTTGTAGGTGACCAGCCCCATCAGCTTGTTGTTTTTGTCAACGACCGGAAGCTTCTCGATCTTGTATTTCTGAAGGATCTTGGCGGCTTTTTCCAGGTCCGTAGAAATGTCAGTGGTAATCAGATTTTGTGAAGTCATGACCTCCGAAATGGGACGGTTGAAATTGCGCTCGAAGCGTAGATCGCGGTTGGTGACGATTCCAACCAGATGGCGCTCGGCGTCAATAACCGGAATACCTCCGATTTTGTAGGTCTCCATTAGTTTGAGCACATCGCCCACCAGCTTGTCTTTCGAGATGGTGATCGGGTCGAAGATCATTCCGTTTTCAGCCCTCTTGACGATATTCACCTGCTTGGCCTGCTGTTCGATGGTCATGTTCTTGTGGATGACCCCGATACCTCCCTCTCGGGCAATGGCAATGGCCAGCTTTGACTCGGTGACAGTATCCATGGCTGCCGAAACGATCGGCGTATTGAGTTTAATGTTGCGCGAAAAAAAGGAAGAGATATTTACATCCCGGGGTAAAACCTCCGAATAGTCGGGTATTAAAAGCACATCATCGAAGGTCAATCCTTCGAGTACCACTTTATCTGAAATAAATGACATGGGTGTATTTTTTGGTGAGACTTTTGTTGCGCAAAATTAAGAAAAATGAGTGAAAAAATGAATATGTTTGGACAACGATGGATTTGTACCACGAAATATTGTTAAAGTATTGGGGTTATGAGCAGTTCAGGCCTTTGCAGGAAGATATTATCCTTTCAGTAGCCGCAGGAAAAGATACGCTCGGACTCATGCCTACCGGAGGAGGTAAATCCATTACCTTTCAGGTTTATTCGCTTTCGACGGAGGGTATGTGTTTGGTTGTGACGCCTTTGATTGCGTTGATGAACGATCAGGTCGACCATCTCAGAAATAAGGGAATCAAGGCTCTGGCCATCTATTCGGGCATGTCGGCCAGGGAGATAGAAATTGCCTGCAACAACGCTGTTTACGGGGACTACAAATTTTTATACGTCTCTCCCGAAAGGCTTCTGTCGACCAATTTCCAGGAATTCCTGATCCGTTTTAAGCTGAATCTGATTACGGTCGATGAAGCGCATTGTATTTCCCAGTGGGGATATGATTTCCGTCCGTCGTATCTTAAGATTGCCGAAATCAGAAAGCACTTTCCGAAAGTTCCGGTGCTTGCGTTGACGGCAACTGCCACACCTGAGGTCGTGGAGGATATCCAGGAAAAATTGCTTTTCCCGCAAAAAAATCTGCTCAAGAAAAGTTTTGTCAGGGACAATGTCATCTATCTCGTGCGCCAGAAAGAGGACAAAATGGGTTATCTGATGGAGACGGTTGCCAAATCGAAGGGAACGGGTATCATCTATGTTAGAAGCCGAAAGAAATGCCGGGAGATTTCTGACTTGTTGAGGCAGCAGGATGTTGCGGCCGATTTTTACCACGCCGGACTCGATCCCGCTTTGCGCAGAGAAAAGCAAAACCAATGGATGAAGGGTGCCACGCGGGTGATTGTGGCCACCAATGCCTTTGGGATGGGCATCGATAAGCCTGATGTGCGGTTTGTCCTTCACCTGGATCTACCCGATTCGATAGAGGCCTATTTTCAGGAGGCCGGAAGGGCTGGCCGCGACGGTCAGCGGTCGCTGGCACTCATGATTTACAATGGTACTGACAAGCGGAGGCTTCACAAGATGGTCACCGATGCTTTTCCGGAGCAAGATCGCATTCAGGCCGTTTATCAGGCTTTGTGCGATTATCTGCAGATTGCGGTCGGGACTGGCAAGAACGGCTTTTATACATTTCAGCCGGAGGATTTTGCCCGAAAGTTCAGCTTTCCGGCTACGACAGTGTACCACAGTTTGAAGTTGATGGAAAGGGAAGGCTTTTTGGAGTATACAGAAGATCCTGAAAGTTCCTCACGGCTTTATTTCCTTGCACACCGCGATGAACTTTATCGCATCAATCACGAAAGTAAAAATCTGGAACAGCTGATTGGCATGCTTTTACGTTCCTATACCGGATTGTTCAACGATTATGTGAGAATCGACGAGGTACTGCTGGCGCGAAGGCTGAATATGACAGCCGATGAGCTCTATCAAAATCTTAAATTTCTATCCCAGCAGAAGGTTATTCATTATATTCCAAGAAGGGAGGCCCCTGTTGTGCAGTTTCTTGCGGAAAGGGTGGATCCATCCAGGATACGGATCTCCCGAATAAATTACCACGACCGAAAAGTCAATTACCAGAGGCGGATAGATGCTGTGATCGACTATGCACGATCGGAGGAGCAATGCCGGAGTGTCAGGTTGCTGGCCTATTTCGGTGAGCGGGAATCGAAGTCCTGCGGACAGTGTGATGTGTGCAAAGGAGAGCATCAATCTGGTATTTCGAATGCTGAGTTTAACGAAATAAATTCCCGCATTTTGGTACTTCTGACAAATGCACCGATGGAAATAAAGGAACTGAACAGAAATATCGAGGGGAACGAAAAAAATATTCTGCGTGTCACAAGATGGATGCTTGACCATGGAAATATTGCGCTTAATCCATCCGGTCAGCTGGTTTTGAATAAATGAAACGGCTTCAGTGCAGCGGATATTTCTGCTGAATGAATTGCCCGGCCTGACAATTGATGGGTCCCACTCATTTTTTCGGGTAAGTAACCTGATTCACCGAAGTTTGATTACCTTTGCACCTTAGAAGTTTTGCATCGAACATGGATGAAAGATCAATGGATGATTCACTTTTCCAGGATGTAGTTTATTCCAGAAATGTGATCGAATTTGCCACGGTTGCCAATGAATTTTGCACGTTTGCTGAGTCAGTTGGCAACCTCCCAAGAAAAGAATTCCTGGGGAAGTTACAGAAGATGTTACCCTTACTTTATCTGAAGACTTCACTGTTGCCTGCTTTGAATGAACTGGAAGATTCGGAAGATTCACCCGAGAAATTTGTCACAGAAGATGACTACAATTTTATACTTCGGAAATTAAGTTCGAAGTTGGGTGAATTTGACAGTTATCCGGAGATTTTTGAGCAAGGCATTGCCTTGGGCGAAGCGAATGTTGAAGCCAATATTTCCGAGAATGTGGCCGATATCTACCAGGATTTGAAGGATTTTATTCTTTCATACCGGATAGGAACGGTAGAAGTTATGAGTGCTGCCCTTTGGGAGTGCCGAAATAATTTCGAGCAATATTGGGGACAGAAATTGGTGAATGGGTTGAGGGCGGTGCACGTGGTTGTGCATGGGAACTCAAGCATGGAAGAGTGAAGAGGGAAGAGGGAGGAGTGAAGAGGGAAGAAGGAAGAAGCCGTAGAGACAAGGCATGCCTTGTCTTAATTTGACGATGGGATGATAGAAAGATGGACGGGTGAGCGTGTAGGGGCGGCCCTGCGTGGCCGTCCGATAAGAAAGAACCTGAATTGACGAATGAGCGAATATATCAAAGAGTTTAAAAAAACCATAACAGACGAGGAGTTGTCTGAATTGCCGCTCTCGATTTTCGAGGGGAAAATCCATCTTATTGAGAAGGTGGAAGATTTTACTGCGGCCGTAAATTATCTGAAGAAACAACCCATCCTCGGGTTTGATACAGAAACACGTCCCGCCTTTAAAAAAGGTCAGAGCCATCAGGTTGCGCTACTTCAGCTATCAACAGCTGATCAGGCTTTTTTATTCCGTACCAACTTGATTGGTCTTTCTCCCGGGCTCATCAAAATCTTATCCTCTCCGTCGATATTGAAAATTGGTGTGGCCATTCGTGACGACATCAAAATATTGCAAAAAATTGTTCCTTTCAAACCCGGCGGTTTTGTGGAGCTTCAGGAAATGGTTAAATTGTTTGGTATCGAGAATTTCAGTCTGAAGAAACTGGCTGCCATCGTTCATGGCGTTCGTATTTCAAAATCACAACGACTCACCAACTGGGAAGCAACGATATTAACCGAGCAGCAGCAGGTTTATGCCGCCACCGATGCCTGGATAGCTTACGAAATCTACATTGGACTCACCAAAAAATAACCTCATGCAACCATTGGCAAATGTTATTTTAAAGAAGGGCAAAGAGGAGTCAATGGAACGATTTCATCCCTGGGTTTTTTCCGGAGCCATCGATAGGATCGAAGGTCCCCTGGAGGAAGGAGATCTTGTTGCCCTCCTGAAAAGCGATAAATCAATCATCGGTTATGGCCATTGTTCCATCGGTTCGATTGCCGTGCGGATTTTCTCCTTCGGTGAGACCATCCCCGATAGTGACTTCTGGAAGAGGAGGATCGAACAGGCATATCTGCTTCGCCAAAAGATGGGGCTGACAGATAATCCGGTTACCAATGTTTACAGGCTTATTCATGGCGAAGGAGACGGAATGCCGGGCTTGATTGCCGACTATTACAATGGCACCATCGTCCTTCAGGCCCATACAGTTGGGATGTGGCTGGTTCGGGAAGCAATCACGGAGGCACTCAAAACTGTTTTGGGAAAAAAATTGGTTGCCGTATATGATAAAAGTTCAAAAACACTCCCATACAAAGCTGATATAGAAGCCAAGGATGGCTATCTTTTTGGGTCATCTTCGGCCGGTGAAGTGGTAGAATATGGTAGCCGCTTCAAGGTAGACTGGGAAGAAGGTCAAAAGACCGGATTCTTCATCGACCAACGCGAGAACCGGAAATTGCTCGCTGCTTATGCCAAAGACAAATCGGTTCTCAATATGTTTTGTTACACGGGAGGCTTCTCTTTCTCCGCCATGCAAGGAGGCGCGACTTTGGTTCATTCGGTAGATTCGTCGGCCAAAGCCATTGAGCTGACCAACGAAAATGTGGAGCTGAATTTCCCCGGGGATACCCGTCACGAGGCTTTTGCGGCCGACGCTTTTGATTTTATGCAGGAGATCAAAAACAAGTACGATGTGATCGTTCTTGATCCTCCGGCGTTTGCCAAACACAGAAATGTGCTTTCGCAGGCTTTGCAAGGTTACAAACGACTCAATGCCAAAGCTTTCCAGCAGATAAAGGCCGGAGGTATTCTTTTTACCTTTTCCTGCTCACAGGTTGTGACCAGGAACAACTTCCGCGAAGCAGTTTTTTCCGCTGCCGCTTTAGCCGGACGGGAGGTGCGAATTTTGCACCAGTTGTCCCAGCCGGTAGATCACCCCATCAATATCTACCATCCCGAAGGTGAATACCTGAAAGGGCTGGTTTTGTACGTAGAATAACATTGTTCATCTTATATATAAAAAATTGAATTTTACAGATTTTGACTTTACACACGATGTCATGGACGGATTATCCTCCATGGGCTTCGAAAAATGTACCCCTGTTCAGGAGTTTGCCATCCCTGTCATTTTAGAGGGAAAAGACCTGATTGCCTGTGCCCAGACCGGTACAGGAAAGACAGCGGCCTACCTGCTTCCGATCCTCAACAACATCTCCCGTGAGGGGCATACCGGCATGCACACCCTGATTATTGCGCCAACGCGGGAGTTGGTTTTACAAATTGACCAGCAAATTGAGGGCTTCTCATATTTTACCGGAGCATCCTCCCTGGCCGTTTACGGCGGAGGTGTTGGTGCTGCCTTTGACCAGCAGAAATCTGCATTGGTTCAGGGAGCTGATATTATTGTGGCGACCCCCGGCAGACTGCTGTCGCACATCAACATGAAGTATTCCGATTTTAGCACCATCCAGACTTTGATTCTGGATGAAGCCGACCGAATGCTCGACATGGGATTCTTCGATGACATCATGCGGATTATTGGTGAGTTGCCTGTCGAGAGACAGACGCTCCTCTTTTCTGCTACCATGCCGCCCAAAATACGGCAGATGGCCGGAATGATTTTGAGGAACCCCGAGCAGATCAACATCGCCATTTCCAAGCCCGCCGAAAACATTATTCAGGCGGCTTACATGGTGTACGAAGGGCAAAAGGTGCAGCTAGTTAGAGAGCTACTGAAAGGGAAAACGGATTACAAAAGTGTCCTGATTTTCACCTCCCGCAAGGCCAATGTGAACGGACTTGTTCGCGAGCTTCGCCGGATGGGATTTTCGGCCGATGGCATGCTCTCTGATCTTGAGCAGAAAGAGCGTGAAGAGGTGATGTTGCGGTTCCGTAACCGGGAGACACAAATTCTCGTTGCCACGGATATTGTTTCACGAGGCATCGACATCGACAGCATTGACCTGGTGATGAACTACGACGTGCCGCGCGATCCGGAAGATTATGTGCACCGCATCGGTCGGACGGCACGTGCTTCGCAGTCGGGCGTGGCTATTACGCTCATCTCTGACAACGACATGCACGACTTCAGAAAAATTGAAGAACTGATCGAGCGCGATATCATGAAGATACCTTTGCCTGCAGGCATGGGTATTGGACCAGAATACAACCCATCCATCCGTCGAAAGATGGCACCAAGATCTACCTCCGGAGGAGGCAGAGGCGGCGGTGAGAGAAGGGCACCTGCCAAGCAGGATTTTCGCCACCGGGATCGGGGGAATCACCAGGGACATAAGAAGGACTGAGGGACTAGGAGACTTGGGGACTAGGAGAGTGGGAGAGTGGGAGAGTGGGTGAGTGGGTGAGTGGGTGCGCGCACCATTTATTTTTCAATCCTTCTTAAGTCGATCACAATGTGTTTGATGGTTTCGTTTTTGGAGCCGAAAGAATAGGAATAGGAAATATGCACCAGTCCGTCGGAGGTTTGGATGAGGCAAGGGTAGGAGAAGCTTGCTTTTCTATCCGGCGAGTACTCGATAATTTCTTTCTTGTACCAGTTGTTTCCCTCATCTTTGGAAAGGTACAGTGATAATTTGTACCGTCCGTCGTTGATGTCGTTTCCAAAATAGACCCATGTTCCATCTTTGAGAACGGATAACTCTACGCTTGCTTCGTTTGGAATTTCAGTCTTTTTAGCTGGCGACCACGACTCACCCTGGTCGTTGGAAGTGCTGAACAAAACACGTGCTGGGGCATCCCCGCTGTCTCGCATGTAGGCCACAATCTCACCGCTTTTTCGAACTGCCAGGGCAGGCTGGATAGGTCCGCGGCCCACAATCGGTAAGCTTGGCCGCCAGGTAGTTCCATTGTCATCCGAAATAGCCACCATCGACATGTTTAGTCCGTCGGAATAGAGTGGAAGCAGAATTCTGCCGCTTTGAAGGGTTATGGGTGGGATGCGGGTCATCCAGCCGAAGCTGCGTTTCATCTTGTCTTTGCTTGCCGCGATGATCATGTCATCGTATTTGGGTGCATAGGCTGCCCATCCGCGGTCAAGATCTCCCATTTCTTTGAATTTTTTGACCACTTCGGCCCCAAAGCTGTCGTCGGGTTTCAGCAGGATATCATCTTGCCAGCTCCAAACAGGAGCACCATCAGCCAGAAAAATAGTTGAAGTGCGAAACCGAAGGATGGAAAACTGCCACTCGTTGGCCTGAACCGCAATCCAAAAGAGGAACAGTTTACCGTCATTGTTGAGGAAAAGAACCGGATTGCAATCTGGAATCCCTTTGGTATCTGCCATTAGAAAAGGTGTGGCCCAGACACTAGTTCCTTTCTTCTGACGCGATCCCATCACGCGGACATCATCGGCAGTGCGTTCTCCACTGCCCTGAAACCAGCAAGCCAGGAGGTCTCCATTTGGCAGTTGAACAATAGAACTTCCATGGGTATGTTCAACCTGAAAAGGGAACATGTTTTCCTGTTGAACAATGGCTTTGGAAGTCTCGGTGGTTTGTGCGAGCAGGGCAATGACCCCCCCCAGCAGAAAGCTGAGAATAGTAATTTTTTTGATCATCCGGTAATTTATTAGTAGAAGTAGAATTCGCAGTGAAGGTATAGATTGAAATGCAAATAAAAAAGAGCCACCCTTTTGGCGACTCTTTCCGAATGATTAGTTAATATTTTATTTTGGCTGCTCATGCTTTTCTAAGCCGAAAAGATCGAATGGTTTCTTGCTGAAATTCTCTTTAAACAAGGTGATGGTAAGGAATATGAAGACGGCAAATGCCAATACGATCAGAATCTGAGTCCAGGAAGTTTTTTGAATCTCCTGTCTGTCTTTAACTTCGCATACTTCACCCGGACAGTATTGCGCTTTTTCTCTGTAGATCAAAGAATACATCTTGCATCCGATACAGATACCGAAAGCCGATTCGAAGAAGAGGAAGATTAGGCAAATCAGACAGATAATGCCAGTTATCGGGCTATACGAGTTGACCACCACCAGCAGAATAAACATGGTCAATGCAAGAATTACGCCAATGATCCAGGCAAATTTTTTCTGCTTGGCACCGACATATTCAGGGGTCTGGTTTCTGACAATCAGTCGGCCGATGATCAATGACGGAGAAAATCTTGGACTCACAAACACACGTATGCAAATGTCTACCAGAAAGATCACAACTGCAAACTTTAGCGGTGTGAAATCTCCTTTTGTCAGCACTGTGATGATGGTAATAAACATCATCAAAAACAGGATACCTGCTGCGGCCCTTATTTCACGTTCGTTTAGTACCGGAATACTATATCCGGGTACATCTTCTCCAAATTTAAATACTTTGCTCATTTTTTTATATTGTTTCTAGGTTACTACGAGTGGAAGTTGAGATCGTTACAGAATGCCAAAAAATAAATAGGCTTTGGAATTCAATTATTCCTATTTTTTGTCGGCATTCCGTCTCTTTCTGATCCTTTTTAAAAAGAACCAGGTGAGGACAATTATCAGAATAAAAGGCCATAGCATGATCAGCCAAAGGACAAATGACAGGATGTTTGACCATCCGTTGCTGATCGATTTCTTAATCCGCTCGGTAAACTTATCCTGTTGTCCGGGCTTGTACGTATAATCCTTCAATTTAAAGATGTTGATATCCAGGGTACTGAAGGAAATCTGATTGGAGAGGTATTTCAGTTGTTTCTCCCGACTTTCAAGTTCTTCCTGCAAGGAGCGGATGCTCTCCTGGATTTCAAGAATATCTTTCACCGTATTGGCTTTGGTGAGCAGTTCCTTGTACCGTTTGAGGTAATCGCGTTTGCTGTTAATGCGTGTTTCGATGTCGATGTACTCCGAAGTGACATCCCGGGAATGAATGCTTTTGCCGGTGATCTCATTGCCTCCATTTTCGATGGCGGATAGCACATTCTCGAAATTTTCTGCCGGTATGCGCAGTTTGAGGTCATACGAAGTGGACCGGTCATCGTTTTGCAACTCTTCGTTGTCGAAAAAGGCATTGAATTTCTTGGCCAGCTGATCAATCGAGCTCTTAGCTGCGGCGATGTCGTTGGTCTTGATGGAGATGCGGCCGTCCTTGATAATTTTTTTCGCATCCGCGGAAGCGGAATTTTGCATTTGTTCCGAACTGGAGTTGGTGGAATTCATATCTTCCCCGACTTTGGCCATCATAGGTGCAGTAAATTTAGCAGAATGTTGATAACCAGATGTTTCAGCGAATTGTGCGACCGTTTCATTGCCATTTCTGTCGGAAGTATTGTGGCAAGCAAAAGTCGAAAGGAGCAGAATCAGCGTAGATAGGAGTGATAGCTTTCTCATGGTTTTTGTTATTTAGCTACCGTGAAGATAATAATTTTCATAATTTTATCTTCACAACATAGTTTAACCTCCTGATAGTTGAGCGAATCAACACAGGTACCAGTTGTAAAACTTAACCGCTTTTGCTATGAAAAATGCCTTTAAAATCATTTTGCCATTGCTTTTTTTGACAGTTTCCATGAATGGTTTTTCGCAGGATAAGCTTGAAAAATCCAAAAGAGAGATCGCTAAGGGAGCCAAGAGGATTGATAGCTCCGAAAGCGGACGATCCCACGCTTCATCGGGGCGCAATTACCATGAAGGTCCGCTCGAGTACATGATTTTCAATGGTCTGGTGCAAGGTTTTATGTTTGTCACCTATTATTCCGCCATTGGAAATTATCAGGCGGAAGATCATTTGCACCGTCGTCTGACTGATTATCCCTATTGTGATGAAGGTCATTTCGGAAATTATGAAAGCCCCGATGCGCCCAATCCTTCAGAGAAGATCTTCAGAGTTGATCTGGGTGATCAATATTTGTACAACAATGGAGGATTGAATGGGAATCACCTGAAGCTTAAAATTCGTCCCTTTCAATATTTCTATTTGCAGGCCGATTATTTTCGGTTAACCGAGAAGCGTCTGATCGTCAATACCACCTCAGATCTTCCCCTGTTTAATTTCAATCTCTGTTATGACCGCGTCAGGTTTGAGCGATTTAATCTGGGTTGGACGGTGGGTTGCAATTACATTGGGAGTGATGTTAAGAAAGCCGGATTTTCCTACGGGCTGAATGCCGAGCTTTTTATGGCGAAGAATTTGAGCTTGAATGGATCCATGAAATGGAGTCTGATCAATGATTCCAAGGTTAATGAATTGGAAATTCTAGGCAAATACCATATCAAAAGATGCTATATTTCTGTGGGTTATGAGCATCTGAAAATCGGTAGTCCATTGTACGATTTTGTGTCGATGGGGGGTGGGATTTATTTGTAGAATGTTTCAATCTGCTTTTAAGGCTTTGTAACGACGGCCCCACCATTTGTATTTGGTGAAAGAGGAATAAACGATCATCCGTTCCACTATTTTGAAACGCATAAACCAATGCACCAAACGGTACCACAGTGCCATCAGGGTGACAAAGAACACCGATTCGACGACCATTTTGAGCAGGCTGTTTTCTATCGGGAAAACGTAAGCATCGAAATATTTGTAAAACGTAACCAGGAAAAGCAGGCTGAAAATCAGGCAATATCCCAGAATGTAACCATGTCCGGTCTCGATGGCTTTTTTTGGGCAATTGCCCATGCACTTCATGCAGCTTTCGCAGTTGAAGGTCCAGAATGGCCTGTTGTCCACTTTGATGATGGCCTTTACCGGACAGCCTTTCACACAAATGTTGCAATTGTCGCAATCCCGCGAAGCATAGAATGTTTTGGCAAAAAAGAAACGTCCCACGAAATAGTAGCCCAGGGCAACCGGCGCAAGAAGGAGGTCATAGACTTCAATGAGTGCCCCGAAAGAGGCTTTGCCCGAGAAAATCCTGTTGGCAAAAGTATTCACTCTTTCCTTGTTCTTTTCGTGCAGGAATTGCACCGTTCGGGCATTGAGACCGGGGTGCAGGGAGATCCAGTTCGAAGGCATATCAACCGGCTTTATCGCCTGAATTGAATATCCTTTGAGCTTTAATAAGATGCCGGACAAATAAAATGCAATTCCGGTCATGCCGGGAGTGATCCAACGGCCTATCAGCATTCCCGCCCGGGTATTCATCAGCACTACCCGGTTGTTTCCTTTCGGGAAGTGCCGGATGAAGCGCAGCATGACAGGCGGATAATTGAATCCATGAACCGGCGAGACAAATACGATCAGCGCATCCTGATCAGGTGGCTCCATGGTAAACGGGCCAACTTGGGCAATGTTGATTATTTGGCTCCCGATGAACTTTTCTTTCGCTACCTGATTCAGCCACAAAGCCACATTTCTGGCATTTCCGGTTCCCGAAAAATAGTAAATGACAACTTTTTTGTAAGCTTTTCGATCTAAAATATTTGCGTTGTCCATATCGTGAATTTTTATTCTGTCACATTGTACCTGATGCTCCTTAATTTGAAAACACCATAGGTAAAATCGCCTTCAGGATAATTCCAGATGGTTTTGCCAACTGTTGGAATCTTTCTTCCATCAAAATCCTGGTAATTGGAGATTGGCGTAGTCCATCTCATTTGTTTTATGGTTCCATCATCCTGCAAGGCAGACCTGTCGTCAGAAACGAAGTTAATCAATTCTCCTGTTTCATTGAAATTCAGGATGGCAGATACGATGTACTTTCCATTGGCCATGGTAACTTTTGTTGAAGATGCGTCGATTTCATTCCATGTTAAGCGGTTGTCAATCAGGCTTCCTGGAACAAATATGCACATATCGTTTAACAGGGTCACGGTTTCGGCTTTTGTTAGTTCTTCTCCACTGATATTGACCACTTTAAACAATTCTGCCACCTTTACCTGAAAGGTTGCCTGATGGTTTTTGTACACATGTAAGGCACGAAACGGGATACCCATCTTGCTTGCCTTCATCAGGAAGAGACGGGTGTATTGTCCATAAAAATTGTACTGAAGAGAGTACGATTTCATCGGTTTGTCACCTGGTTTTCTGTACATCTCTGCATCAAATTCGATGCGTACATTCTGAGGGATGCTTTTGCCAATCGCTCCTGTACAAGCCAGGTACTTTTTTACGCAAGCCGGAAGATGGAGCGTTTTTTCTTCGGTAAGCAGGTCTTCCACCTGTAATGGCTGTCTAGCGAATTCTGCTGTTTTCGCAGTTTCAAACATCCTTTTTGAAGAGCTGCAAGCTGTAAGTGCGGTCATGGCAATGGTTAAAATTAAAATGTTGTTATTCATCACAAATAAGTTGTAAATCTTTTCTTGAAATGTGTTTACTAAAAGGTCCTGGAAGGTCATTTGCGAAAGCTTTTTATGTGTTTAAAAATGCCAACCTATTTTCAATGATACCTCACCCTGGAATTTTCTTGTTTGGTACTCTGCTGTGCCAGCGGCTGCATTTTCATTGTTTAAGACACAATGCACAGCACCCCAGGGCTCCACGTAGAAATTTTTGTAAACCTTGATAATGTATCCGCTTCCTGCAGTAGCCACATAATCCTTGAAACTGCCATCCAGGTTAGTGGTTTTTGAGGTGATTGTGTTGTTCCACATTTCGACACCTGCGCCCATCCACCATCCTTTGAAGTTGTTTTTGAGGAAGTAATCAAAAATCAAAGCTGTGGCTGTAGTTTTCAGCTTTGTAAAATTATCGTTCCCCATCAGTTTGTCAGGCATCTGAAATCCTGCTATGACCCCACGAATCCTGAATTTTTTGTACCCGTACCACAGTTGGGCTGAATAACCAAAATTTCCGGAAATTGCACTCATAACGGGAGGCAGCAGATCGATAGCGACACCAACCGTTTGTTTGGTTTTCAGGCTGTCGGAGGGAGATTTGTGCTGTTGTTTTTGAGAAATGGTTTCAATTAAAACCGGTTGGGCAGTAATGGCAGTTGTCAATGAGAGCAGGAGAACAAAAAGAAAGAATTGTTTTTTCATACCATAAAGAATTAAATTTTATGATACAAATGTCGGATGGAGAACCTGTTCAATTGCTCCACAAATGTTACCAAATATTTTTATTCGAACAATTCTTTTCGGATGCGGCTTAACGACTTTGGAGCAATTCCGAGGTAATTGGCAATATGGTACAATTGAACTTTTTGGAATATTTCCGGATAGTTTTTAAGCAGATTTTCATAACGTTCTTTGGCTGTAAGTGTTTGAAAATCTATCGTTTGTTCCACGAATTTTACAAATGCTCTTTCCGTCAATATACGCCCTAATCGTTCTATTTTTGGAATTTGAAGATATAAATCAGATATGTCTTTTTGTTTAATAACGAGCATCTCTGAATCTTCTATTGCCTTTATATTTATGGTTGATGGAGAGTTACTAAGCCGGCTCATATTATTATTAACCCAGTCACCTTCAAAAGCAAAGTGAATTGTCACTTCATCCCCATTTTCTAAGGTTTTGAAGTAGATAACAACCCCATAACTAACTAAACCAATAAAGTCGCAAACCTGTCCCTCTTTGAGAAAAAAATCGTTCTTGCTCAATTTTTTCGGCACAAAAGCATGGCTGAATGCCAATAACTCCTCGTTGGTAAGAGAGACGATTGGGTCGATGGATGCTTTTATTTTTTGAATTTGCATAAAATGTCTGAATCTGAATTTGCAGAATGTTGTCAGAATCTGAATTTACAAAATTAAAGAATTATCAGAATGCAGTCTGAGTCAGAATTAGCAAAATATTGTCTAAATCAGGATTAGCAGAATTAAAGGTTTTGCAGAATTAGCAGAAGATCGGTGAAGTGTCTTTCCAATGTTAAACGTTGTTTAGCAGTTCCTTATACGCGCTATTGTTGAGAATTTCAATTGCTCGTTGATAGTCGTTCTTATTTACTTGGATATCAATATTTTCTGCAGGATTAAATCCAAAATAGGTACTCATATATGAAGAGGCCGGATTGTCTGAAACCAACAGGACATAAATTTCGAATTTTTCCAAAATGTTCTGTATATCTTCTGCGATAACTCTGTCTTCTACGGATACTAAAAGTCGTAAGTCATTATTCATCATAAATTCTTTATCCCTATCTGGATTATGTTTTTCTTGAAGCCATTTTTTACATCGACTTTAATTGAGGAACCGTTGCCTGCCTGTTGCACAGATCGTTTATATACACAATAACCCGATACCAACACAACTAATATGGAGAGTCAAAACGCAGTTTAGGTCGGTACTTATTGTAAAATTAGAAATTAATATGTTAAAAAGCAAATTACTGGCTCACAATTTTTTAGGAATCAAAAATCTTTATTATGGTTGCCATAGGCCCCGGTTTGCAACCCAGGGTTACAAGACTGGTCGTGCCAACGGCACTTATGAATGGAGGTGGAGGGAGCCGGGAGGATTGTTGCCGGTCACGAGCATCGAATTAATTCGGATGCTTTAAGTTTGGTATTCAGGGAATTATTGCCCTTCCATGAATTTGACCAGTGACAAAATTCCTTCCTGGTCATCGTATTTTACCTTATTCTCTTTGACGAATTTTTTGAACTGATCAGATTTGTCATCGAATTGTTTTGCGAGTTGCCTCATGTTGATAATCAGGGTTAATTTACCATCTTTTTTAAGCCAGTACTCGAAGTAGGGTTTGGTGGTATAACCTTCAGGAAGGCTTAGCTCATAAGCTTGTCCGCCGGAAAGAATAGATGAATAAGAGGTGGTTGAGGAGGTCTGTGATGTTCCGCCATAGGCAGCGGGTTTGCCCGGTTCAACAACACTGCATTTGTGGGCTATATACAAATCGTATTTGTTGCGGTATAGCAGCTCCACAAATTTATTATTCACAAGAAAAAATTTCCTCTTCTCAATGTAAACGGTATCGATTTCTTCCAGCCTTGTCATGGCCAGATTTTTCCCGTTGGAATTAAAGATCATCTCCTCGGTTAGGGCGTTGTAGTTGAGGGAAGTCGGATTTACTGTCCCCGACTTCATCAAAACGGTTCCTTTTGTAAACTCAGGAAAGATGTAGTGAGACAGTTCAACTTTGCCGCGCTGGGCATTTACAATGAATGTAAAAAGACAAAAAGTCAACAACAAAGAGAGTATTTTCATATCGTAAGTCCTTTTGAGCGATTAAAGATCGGAAAATTTCCAATAGGATATATTAATTGCGAGCGAAGCTAAGCAATCTTTATATCCTACTTTTCCCATAAATCTGGTACTGAGCCATGCCCTCTGGCCTTAACAGGTTTTTGGTCGGTGGGTTGCTTCGACCCGTTGTGGATATCGAACAAATTCTTTGCCGTTTTGCTAATGGCTTCAACCTGATAAGGGTATGGGCGATCGGTGACATCGATCAATCCGCAGTTGTAGTTCTCCCCATCGCGGCGACCGGTCAGATCCTGGTCGCACCACTGGAAGTAGGCAGTTCCAATCAGTCCGGGATGGGAATATGCTGTTTCTGTATAAAAGCTGTAAGCAACACCCCGCTCTTTCTGCGAATTGACTTGCCAAAGCGATTGAGCCATACCACGGTCGACCGTTCCAAAATGGTACTCTCCGATGATCATCGGGAGACCGGTACCCACCAAAATCTGGTCCATGAACTCCTTCTTTGGATAGAGATCATAGCAATTGAAACTGAAGACATCAAACACATCTTTGCAAATATCGAGGATCTCTTTTTCAGGAACATGCCCGAACCGCATTCCCAGGTTTAAATGGTTTGGATCAACAACTTTAACTTCCTTGTTTACAATTTGCAGAAAGGACCTGAACGTTTTGTAAATAAATTGCTTCCGCTTTTCAGGAGTGTCTCCATCGGCCAGGAATTTCTGCAATTCAGCCTTGATTGGTCTATCATTACCGCTGAGAATCAGTCCGCACAACCTCGCTTCCTGTCCGAGCCAGGAAGGTTCATTTGCCACAAAATAGCCGATAAGCCACGGGTTGTCTTTGTTCGACCTGAGCTGAGAAAAGAGGGCATCCCTCAGTGCTGCCTGATAATCGGGGCTATAAATGTCGGGCAATCCCATCATTCCTCCTTCAATGCCAAGATTGCTCAATTGCAGCATAAAGGCTTTCTTGTTCAATGCCATCACTTCAGCGCTCGACCAGTTGCAGATGGTATTTAGTCCCCACTTGTCCATTCGTTTGATAATCAGTTCCCTGGATTTTTCAGGATAGCTTTCGCCGTATCTTCGGAAGAGGTTCCAGTTGCCGAATGAGGCTGAGTTGGGTCTGCGGGGATTGGATCCTATCCCCGCAGGGGGCAGCTCCTTGTAAATATGTGCCCTCTTGTCGATGTCGCGTGCATTACCTCCGCCGCCCGGACTGACACAATCAACACCAACCGAGAGGAACAGGCAGCCTTCCGGATCGACGAACCACCATTTGCCATCGATCTTTTTGGTGTAGAAGAAACCGGTGGCTTTGGCTTTCGCCGGAAGGTAACCTCCAAATTTGGAGTAGTTGTAGGGTTTGGTGGTGACCACTTCGGCATCTTCGGCATCCCACTCTTTGCGGAGCTGATCCAGGGATTTAACCTTGTTGTCGAAATCGCCCAGGTTCCACTGTCCAAACTCATCCACAACAGGCTGATCGCCGAGATACTGATCGCCAGGATCTTCCACCGCCAGGGCAATGGATTTTAGTTCAATTGCCGGATTGTTGATCGGTGCATTCATCCGGATGCCGATCGAGTCTATTCCTTTGAGTGCACCGCGCTTGCCACCCAGGTTGATCCATCCGGTGTAGCGGGCCTGGTTATAAGTGGCGGCCAGATCGACAGCAGCGCCTGGCAGATCCCTATAGAACCGAAGTGGAATGGCGAGCTTGTTCCAGCCATTGGCACAATAACTCATTACACGAAGTTCGTTGTATCCGGTTTCGGTGGTGAATCCGACATGAAAACGCTGAGGTGTCGTGATCCGAAATTCCAGTACCACAAAATTGTAGCCATCCCAGTTGGAAGGAATGCCCGGAGTGATATCGCGGATGGCAAATTTTTTGCCTGAGACCTCTTTGTTGCTGTCAAAATTGATTTTGACGGCCTTTTGAGCCATCACCGGCATAATACTGCCCAAAAATGCAACCATGCAGAGGCAAATTGCAGATAATTTTTTGATGTTCATCGGAGGGTTTGCTTTTTATTAATTGGGAAATCTAAATTAAGAATTAATCTCTGAGGATCAAGGGAATTGTGCCGGTGTTTTCAAAATATTTCAGGATGACAGATAATTCATTTAGCTTTGTGAACAAAGTTCTCAAGAATAAAGACTCCTATCAATGAAGCATATTTTCCTTTTGTCCTTTTGTTTGCTATTTGGACAGGCGATGTTGTTAGCACAAACCGGACGGATCAGTGGAGTTTTGGCTGATCAGGTATCTAAAGAGCGGATTCCTTTTGCCACCATCAGTCTGCTTGGTGACAACAATGTTGTGCTGTCCGGCACCGTTTCGAAGAACGACGGATCATTTTCCCTCGAAAATGTGAAAGCCGGGAATTTCAAACTGGTGATCAATTTCATGGGATACAAAACGGATACCATTCCTAAAATAGTGATCGGCAGGCAAGGTTCTAAATTGTTACTAGGCACCATCCTGCTAAGGCCTGCCTCCATTGACGTGGGTGAGGTTCAGGTTTCTGCCAATGCAAAAACGAGTGTCAGCAAAATTGACCGGCAGACCTACCGGGCCATTGATTTTGAAACGGCCAAAGGTGGAACAGCCACTGATTTGTTGAGTAAACTTCCTTCGGTATCTGTTGATCCGGATGGTAGCGTTTCGGTTCGTGGCACCTCGGATTTCATGGTTTATCTCAATGGCAAACCGACCCAAATGGATCCCGCCACACTGCTGGGTCAGATTTCGGTTGCGCAGATCGAGAACATTGAGGTGATCTCCGTCCCCACTGCCCGGTATGATGCCCAGGGGAAGGGGGGAATTATCAATATCAATACCAGGAAAACCGGCAATGATGGCTTGTCAGTATCTGTCAACGGATTGATTGGTGGAGCACCCTGGAGCAATCTGTCTGACCGCTATAGTGGGTTCAAATTAAATGACAACCGCATTGGTGGCGGAGTGAATCTGATCTACTTTAAAGATAAGCTGACAATCTCGGGCGGTATCAACTACAACCACCGAAATATCAATGGCAAACGAATCGGGGATGCGCGGATCCTGGTCAGGGATGGCGTTTACCGGCACATGGTTGCTGACGGCGAGCGGCCGGAGTGGTTTGAAAATCTCTCTGCCAACTTTGGGCTCGATTACCAATTGTCGAAACAATCGAAACTTTCGGGAGCCTATTTTTTCGGAAGCCGGACGGAAGGTCGCTCGGCTTACTACATCTATGATATTTTTTATGCCGACAAGAACCATATGACGGTTCCGGGTGTCGACAGAAAGGAAACCTGGATATACAATCCCAATACCGATACCCGGTTTGGCACGTTTCAGAGTGGCAACATTGATTATCTGCACAATTTCAGCAAGAACATTGAGCTGAGGATTTCCGCCATGTACGAGCATTCCGGTTTAAGAAGGGAACTTCAGAATCAGAACTTTCAGTATAATAAATCAAGTCAGGCGGTTGGCCCGATTCAGTTGCAATACGGGCAAAATGACGATACTCCACTGGATGGTTACCGGATGTCGGTTGATTATTCGACGGTTCTTGGCAACGGATCGAAACTTGCATTGGGCGTTCAGCCGCAGTATTTTTCGATTGCCGGAAGTTTCAAATATGATACGCTGGATGTCAAAACAGGAAATTTTTCCCCCTACCAGGACCTTGAAAACGGAGTTGATGTCACAAGGGGTGTCTATGCTGCCTATGCTGATTATTCCGGCAATTTCAAAAAGCTCAAATACATTGCCGGTTTGCGGGTTGAATATGCCAACCAGTCTGTTCAACTCCTCTCTGCCAACTATTTTTCTTTATTTGATGGTGTCAAAAAGGCCGGTTACAAAGACCAGCGGTTTGATCTTTTTCCCAATCTGCATCTGGAATGGGAGCTTTCGGGTAAGGATAAACTGACGTTGGCTGCCAGCAGGAGAATCAGCCGGCCTCCAGTGAAGAACCTGGCTCCATTTCTCTACCGCCGTCACCTCGAAGTGTACGAAGTTGGCGATCCGGAGCTGGCTCCTGAATATCTTCTGAATAGTGAAATCTCCTGGGAGCGGAAGATCAGAAAGCATACGCTGGGCCTCACCGGATTTTACAGGGGAGTCAACAATGCGATTTACAGGGTAAACACTATTACTAATGAGAATCCAAATGTGCTGGCCGTCACCAAAGAGGAGGTTTTGATACGAAGTTATACCAATGCCGGAAACTCGACTTCGCTTGGGGCTGAGCTGAATGCGAACATCGATGGCGGCAAATATGCCAAATTTTTCGTGGGCGGTTCGTTGTACAATTATGCAGTAAAGGGTGACATTTTTGGTTTTCAGGTTAATAACAGCAGCCTGAACTGGAGTCTGAAATCCAATCTGAACCTTATGTTTACCAAGGAGTTGAAAATGGCTTTTGATTTCAACCTAAAATCGGCGACCGTAACGGCGCAAGGCAAAAACCACCTCTTTTACATGGTCAATTCAGCGGTTAGCTATACCCCGGCAAAGCTCAAGGGCTGGGATCTGTCTCTCAGGGTACTTGATCTGTTCAATTCCAATGTCGAAGGATTGGATACCCAGGCTTTCAACAAAATTGGAAAGGAGATTTTTTACCAGGAGACCACTTACTACAGGAAGGGTGGAATTGTGGAGCTGGGTTTGAGTTATTCGTTTGAAAAGAGGGGGAAGAGTGTGAAAAAGACAGACAGCGGGTTCGGGAAGGATCAGTTTTAAGAAGAAAAGGTCCGAAAGAGTCACAGAGAGCACAAAGAAAAATTCTCATGTGTGAACACTGAGACTTTACTCGACTTCCTATTTTACCAGCACCGGTTTAGCAAATTCTTCCTTCATCTCGTAAGGCAGCATCCAGGTTTTATCTCCTTTACTGTTGGTGAAATAGAGTCGTGATTCTGAAAACTTATCCGCATTCCCATCGGCCCAGAAGGCATAAAAATCCGGATCAGCATTCAAAGGACGGCGGGCATAGGAATGGTTGAGCCGACTGTTGTGCGTGAGGCTTCTGACTTTTTTCCAGGTCGCTCCTTCGTTTTTGCTTTCCCAGAGAGCCATCTCGCCACCGGCTCCATATTTCTGCGGACCGGCTTCGGTTGGACCAACAATACGCCAGAGGTTCTTTTCGATATAGAGCGATCCCATGTCATAATTGTGCGTAGAAGTGCAAACTTTGTGTGACAGCCATTGTCCGTTTTTGTAATGGAGGATGGTCCATTCATGTGGATCTCCCTGCGGGCCCGGCTTGTAATCTTTGCTGATAACTGCCAGTACAACAGGATTTCCGTCCTTGTCGAAGTTGAGGTCATTCAGGTAAACCAGTTTCCCTTCTGATTGATAGTCGTGGACCAGGGAAGGAGATTTTATTTCGCTTAGTGGTGTTTTCAAGGCTTGACCATCGACGGAGGTCCAGGTTTTGCCCATATCCGTTGTTTGGGCCAAATAAATATTCGTTCGTTTGTCGACATCGCCACCGGGGTGGTAATTGAAGACCGATACAGTTTTATTGCCCCACCTGTTGGAGACCTGGTAATGACCACCCATTCCTGCGAGTTTTTGGTCGGGCGACCAGTATTTCCCATCCGGACTGGTCGACCAGTAAAGTTCACGTCCTTTGGAATATTTTGTGAAAAGGTAGAAAAATCCTTTGCCCTCGATCCACCGTGGTTGAGGATAGGTCATTTCACCGGTTTTGATCTGGTTGAATGATTCGATGGAGTAGGGGTCGCTGCTTTTGAAGATGAGTCCGGGGCGGGCAGTAGCTCTTCCACTTACGAAGATCCAGATAAAACCTTCTCCGTCGATGGCGATTGAGGCATTGTCGTGGGGATCGTTTACACCGACTTTGTCATAAACTATGACAGGCTTTGGGACGACCTTTTTTTCGTGATCGAAATAGGAGACCATGATGAGTAAATGCCTTTCGTCTTTGGCTGTCGTGCCTCCATAGGTGAAAAATGTCTTCTTCACGGCTGGTGCATAGATCGCTATCGGAATATGGTTTGCTGTGTAAGTCCCTAATCCACCCGAATATTTATCTCCATATTCAGAAAATTGACCGAGGGTAAACCAGATGCCTTTGTAGCCATCGGAAGTCGGGTTTTGAGCTGCAAGTTCAGCAGAGAAACAGTACAATAAAATTCCTGCGAATAAAATTATCTTCTTCATAAAAATCATGAGATTGGGAATTTTAATTTATTGAAATTCTATTGATTATAATTTTTATTTTAGCTTTTTATCTGCGAAATCCATAAAATAATTCCAGTCCTTTAGAAGCAAATTGTGTACGCCATCTCGCACATGGTAGGCTAAATTTCCACAGGAAACCGGCGAATTGACTGGTGGGGAGGCCGGTGGTAAATCACATTTGGTACCAAAAAGATTGAATGCCGGAATGGCTGCCCGAAGTGCCAGGTATTGTCCAAACGGATCACCCCAACGATCATTTTCTGCACTTGCCACATAGAGCAGGCGGGGTGCAATCAAAGCCAGAAGCTCATGCTGGTCGACAGGCAAGGAGTCTTCCTTGTGGTTGTAGTTTTTGTAATTTGCACAAAACCAATGAGGGAATCCTCTGTTTATCTCGTAAATTGTTTCACCGTATTTGCGCCGGCTCAGTGATGAGCCTCCGCATCCGGCTTCGTTACATACCACCATGGCAAAGCGCTGGTCAACCGCCCCTGCCCACAAGGCGGTCTTTGCTCCGCGCGAATGACCAACCACTGCAATTTTATCCGAAGCAATTTGCTTGTCTGTGATCAGATAATCCAGGCAGCGACTTGCTCCCCAGGCCCAGGCAGCAATCGTTCCCCATGACTCAGTTGTTCTTTTGGTATCGAGCAGTCCATGAATTCCATTCATAAAACCATCGTCTTTGTCAGGGTCCACATCGGCGTTGTCAAAGGCCGCCACTGCATAGCCGCGGGCAATAACCTCTTCGGCCGGCCAGAATTCGCTTTTTTCTTTTCTCGTGAAATCGATATTCTTCGGTGCGCGATTGCATATAAAAAGAAAAGCCGGGACAGGTTTGGTGGCCTTGTTTGGGATAAATAACCCCATGTGAATTGTTAGCGATTTTTGTTGAGCTGTGATGTTGATATCAACCAATTTTAAGGTGGCCTTGCCATCCATGGCATTTGGATCTGTAAAAACGATTTTGATGCTTTTTTCGTATGAAGTTTCAGGAATCCGACCATAAACCTGAGTGGTAAATAATTCCAGCAGTTCAGTCCGTCGCTTTGTCGTCCATTGAATCTTATTTGATATCTTCTTACCATCAGCGCAAGTGAAAAGATCAGGAAGCGTATAAACAGGAACTTTGCTCTCGTCGTAGTTGATTTCTACAATTTTTTCCGTTGGAGGATTGGCAGTTTTGATTGAATTCTGCCGACTGATTTCCTTCTGTGCAAAAATTTGCAAAGGAAGAATGAGCAGGATTACAAATTTTCGCATCGTATAAATCATTGATTCAGAATAATTATACCATCCTGGACTCTATCGATATATACCAGGATGCCGGTGTTGGATTTGGTCATTTTGAGTTCCTTTTTTGAGGTACCAACTTGCAACCATGCTTTTCTGAAGCCCTTACCAGGAATGCCGATCTCTGTTTCCTGGTTACAGCTGATCCGATAGCCTGAAGCCTCCACCTTTAGATTGGCGGAACCAACTAATCCGGAAGTTTTTAAAGAGAAATTGTGGCTGATTATTGAGGTGCCGTTGCCGAGGTAAAGGGATTTGAGGGAAGGGATGGATTTTACTGATTTTGCGGAAGGGACGGAGGTGAGGGAGGCGACAGCAAAGTAGCCTTTGAGGGAGCCATTGGACGAATTGTACGTCTTGGTGGGATCGGTTGACTGGAAGATTTCCTGGTAAGATTTGTCCTTGTTGGAGACTTTTATGGCGGTGAAATATCCGGGGTCAGAACCTTTTTCAACCTCGATGTGGTCAATGGTATAGGCGTCTTTCCCCTGGTAAGGTTCGAAAACTGCGATGAAAGGTTTTGTCCTTGCTTCCCCATTGGCATGAATGGTGAAGAGGGGTATCGCACTTCCGGCATAGTGATTTCCTGAAGTCTTTGTTTTGGGCGATTTTGCCTTGAAATAGCTCCGACCATCAACGCCTGGAACCAACACCTGCAGGAACAGGTCGTCCGATTGGTCATCTTTAATTGAGAAAAGGGCCGTAAGGTTTTCGTTGTAGCCATCCAGTTTTTCCACATCGGAGAAAAATCGAAATCCCGGATAATCTTTTTCTGTTTTTGGATAAGTAGAGGACACAGTGCTGAGCTTTTGGCGTTTGTCATCAAGAAAATTCACCTCATCGCCAATGTTGTGGTAGACGTAATCGTTGCTAAAGGTATTGTCAGACCTGAAAATATCGATATAATAACCGCTCGTTGGGGAAGTGCGGACAATGGAAAGCGTTCGCGACTGATTTGTATTGGTAGATTTATCGATGTAGCGTGTATCGGTAAAGGAAAAGTCGGGCGAAACGGCTTCCTGGTCGGGAAGTGGTTCCATGGCTGCCAGATCAATTTGTCCGATATTTTTGGTCCCGGCACTACCTGAAAAGGGAACTGAACTGGAAGAACCCGCGGCTACGACCGTATTGTGTGCAGCCCACTGACTGTAATAATTCCGGTGCAATGGGTGTTCGTAGTTGGGGCCTGTGCCGGCATCGATACCGAGTACATCACCAAGTCCATACAGCTCCATCGCCATGCCGTTGCAGTGGTTGTGGTTGTAGGTGGCACCCTGCACTCCGATCATCAGTCCGGTTTGCGGATCCGAGCCATTGCGCTGGATAAAATAGCGGGCAAAATCCAGTGCTCCGGTGCGTCTCCATCGAAAAGTGCTGTTGGTTGCCGGAAGATCAGGAAGGAATGTCAGTAGTCCCAAAAATCCCGAATGCTCTCGTTTGTATTTGCCACCTTCGATCAGTTTGTTCATGGCAGCGAGCATATCGGGCAAAATCTGATTTTTATATTTCACTGCTCCTACCAAGCCTATCTCCAATGATTCTGCACTTTGAGAGGCTCTGCCTGTGTCGCCGAATCCTCCGACCGTAAGGTTGGGGAAAGAATATTTTAGCATGGCATAAGAAGCTTGGAAGAGCGACGGAAACTGACGAAATACATCATATCCATTATTCTCCAGCGCCATTGACGAAATGAGCAGATTGCCCACAGGAAAATTGTGGTAACCACCCGGCTCTTTCCAGTGCCCATCCGGCGTTAGCCAATTTTTTACAGTCGAGGGAAGGGCCAATTGTCCGCAGCCACCGTTGATGGTGTCTTTTGAGAGAAAAAACTGCAGGTAATAATCGCGTTTCTGTTTGTTCTCGAGGTTGAGTGTGGCAAAAACCATCGTTGAGCTCTCGGCGGCATACCAATTGTTGTTCCAGAAGCCTCTGAAGGCGAGGGTAGAGGCAAATTTTTCGAAGACGGTGTCGTACCAATGCAGGTCGTAACCGTTTTGCTGCATGAAAGGTTTTACGAAATCGTAGGCAAGGATAATGGGTCGGTAGGCTCCGTCACTGATGGTTTGCATGTCCAGAAAACCTGTGCGGCAAGGGCCAACGATCGGCTGCTGGTAGAAGGCACCCTTGGCCCACTGGTCCAGGAGGTCGGCAGCAAATCGGGCATATTTGGCATCGCCGTTCAGCCAATATAATATCGCAGCATCCAGTGCCAAATCGTTGATCTCTCCATTGATGCCGGAGATAAATGCCTGCGGATCGATCCAATCTTTCTGACCCGTTTCCGGATTAAAAAGGTTCATCAACCTTGCGGTATCATTCGGTACCAGTTCATCAATTGAAGGTCTCCGGTAGGAGGTGCCCTTTTCGGTGATCGGTGTTCGCAGGTAGGTCGAGACGCGAACGGTTGGGACCGGGGCATTGCCTTCCCATTTGATCAATCCCATCCCTGAGTTATCGGAATAAACCGTAGTATAATGCTTACCAGGAATGCGGTTCATCAGGTATCTGCTCAAAATCCACTGAGGATCCGTTGCATGACGTTCCACATATGGGGTCACAGTTTTGGCCATCCCGTCGTAGATGGATTTGGCCCAATCTTGCTCTTTTACCTTGGCCAGGACGGATTGTTTGTCGGCGTTGGTGACGAGGATATGGGGATTCTGGGCAAACAAGCTGGTACAGCAAAAGAAACCCACTGCGAAGAGTTGAGCCTTAAAGATGAGCATGGATTTTTCCAGGAAAAGGGTGATAGTTTGGATTTGATTCCGGAGTGGAAACAAAGGATTGAATTGTGAAAAGCGTCGAAAAATGGAAATTAACACCTGTCAGGTTTTGGAAACCTGACAGGTGTTGAAGAAAAATTACATCTTGTAATATTGCTCCCAATCCTTGCGTGGAGGTGCACCCACCAGCAATTCGTTGGCGATTTTGTTGTTGGTGATCTGTTTTGTTTCGCGGTCGAACAACAGTTTTGTTTTGAGTTGTTGTGACAATACACCCAGATTGAATACCTGGCTGAGCGGACCTGCGATCTCAAATCTTGAACGGCAGAGCTCCTCGCCTTTGCAGGCTTTCAGGAAGTTGGCGTAGTGGTTGGACGGACTTTGTGGAACTTCCGGTAGTTTGGATGCCATCTCTTTGGCTTTCGCTTCCGGAATAATCGACAGCGTGCTACCATGGGAACCTCCTTTGAAAGTTAGCTCTTTGCTGTAGATGATCTTACCAGGATTCAGTTTTGATGGCTGGATCTTACCGTTGCTGGCGGCCGGAATATTTGGATCGAGTGTAGTGTTGCCATAGCCTTCAGGAACCTGAGGGATATTGTTCACACCATCGTACCAGGTGATATCCAGTGGAGGCATCTTACCTCGTTTTGGAAATTTAAAGAGGAGGGTCGTAGATTGTGGGTAAAAGTATGTGTTGTAACCTTCACTTTTTAGGCAATCAATTTCGTAAGGTAGTCCGAGGTCGAGGAATTCATGCGCTGTATCGATGATGTGTGCAGCCCAGTCGCCGAGGGCTCCCATGCCAAAATCATACCAGCAGCGCCATTGACCATTGATGTAATCTTTGTTGTAGTCGTGGTGCAGTTTCGTTGTCATGTGCCATGTTTCCCAATCGAGGGTGCTGGGTATCTCCTGTTTTTCGGGATATTTCGCGTTTTGGAAATCCCAACCATGCCATCTGCGGGCCGAATTCATGTGCGCAGTGATGGCTGTCACATCCTTGATAATACCGGCTTCCGTCCATGCTTTGAACTGAAAATAGTTGGCTTCGGAGTGACCTTGGTTGCCCATCTGAGTGGCTACCTTGTATTTTTTGGCACCTTTGATCATCAACTCCACCTCATTAAAAGTACGTCCCATGGGTTTCTCGGTGAAGATGTGCTTGCCCATGCTCATGGCCAGCATGACGATCGGGAAATGCGCAAAGTCAGGAACACCGGCAGTTACAGCATCGATCTGACTTCCCATTTTGTCCATCATCACTCTGAAATCCTGGAAGCGCGGAACATCAGGAAACATTTTGAGAATTTCCTGGGTGTGAGGCGCGCCCATATCCACATCGCATAAGGCAACGATGTTGCAGAGTCCGGTTTTGAAAAATGATTTGACGTCTGAGCCGCCCTGGTTGCCTATGCCGCAGCAAGCCAGATTGACTTTGTCGCCGGCACTTACAGGTTTTGGTGCAGGAGCTGTGCCAAAAGCATTTTGCGTGAGAATCGTAGGGAGGGAAACCGCAGCTGTCAATGCAGCGGCATTCTTCAAAAAGGATCGTCTGGAAGCTTCGTTTGGTTTCATGAATGTCTGATTTTTAATTAATTGAAATTTATTCTGGATAGTGAAATTATTGTCTTTCTTCATACATCTAAAAGCTCATAACTATTTGCTGCTTAACTTTAGCCTTTAGCCTTTAACCGTTAGCCTTTAGACATCCATATGTCACTAAGGATTAATTGGTTTTTAATTTAATTTCGAGTTTATTGATGCCGGGAATTAGCCGGATAGCACGAGAAACTGATTTGATGATTCTTCCATTGATATTGACCTCCTCAATTGAAGCTCCGTCTATCGCGAACTCACCGGACATAGTGGCTGGTAATTCTATTGAATAGATTATTTGAGAGCTGTCTACCAGTCGGTATTCGGCTTTAATCGGGCCACGTATGGTAGGCATTTTGATTTTACTGTATTTCAGGTCACCCAATTGTGGCCGGATTGATACCACTCCGAATCCCGGTGTTTTAGGCTGAATTCCCCATAGTTGACGAGGGATGAGGTTGGCCGGTGCAGCACCCCAGGCATGGTTCCAGTCGGAGTTGGGCTTGTATTTCATGTCCCATGCTTCCATGGCAATGGTCGACCCTGACCTGATCATGTTCCACCAGCTTCTGTCGGTGGTCGAGCGCAGCAGATCCAGAGCATATTGTCCTTCGCCTGAGCGGTAAAGTCCTTCGAGCAAATACTGCGATCCATAGACACTGCAGGCCATGCCACGGGATTTGACAAAATTCACTACAGTGCTGAGGTATTGATCCGGAACCAGTCCAAATGCCAGCGCCATCATATTTGAATGTAGGGAGGAGTGAGTGGAGCCTTCGCCATCCAGATAAATACCTTTGTTCGTATCGAAAAGCTTTTGATTAATAGAGGCTTTCACAGTGGCTGCCATTTTTCCAAAAATAGCTTCGTCAGCAGTATTGTTGAGCACCCCTGCTATCTCAGCCATGATTTTCATGTTTTCATAGAAGAAACAGTTCACGACAGTGTTGATCGGCATCATTTCGTGACCATCTCGTTCTCCGGCTTCATTGACCAGTTTCCAGCTGGTGTCTTTTTGTCCGGGAGGCCAGTCGACGATGTCTTTCAGACGTTTGGTAGAGTCGGAAAATCCGATTTTCAGCATATAGGTTCCATTCACTTTTCCTGTTGTCGTATTGATAAGTCCGTCTTCGCGTGCCAGGTCGATCAGCGTTTTGGCTTTTAGCTCAGCGTAATATTTTTTCAACAAAGCGGTGTTGCCTGAGTAGTAATAATCCTGGTAAACCATCAGTGCAGTGTGCAACAGCCATTCGGTTGGCCAGGTGGGATGGTTCATAAAATGTTCGATGGTATTTTGGGCCATGCCATATTCACGATCGGTGCAATAGTGGCCCAATTGGTTGATGTAAGCATCTGCCTCGTAGGCGATTCGTTCACGGTCACCATCAATATAGATGCCTGTGAATGAGGTTGCTTTCATGCTATATTTGCAGAGTTTCCAGACCTGATTGAGTACCGTATCAGAAGATGCAAAATCGCTTTGACTTTCGTTAAATGAGTAGAAATATGCTTTCTGACGCAGATCGGAGGCCGTGATTGGCTGACTGGCATTATTGATTTCGACGTACCGGAATGGTGTGACCACATCGAATGTGTCGGGAAGGAGAACAGCATCTTTGGAGGTATTTCTCTTGTCAACAGGAAGCTGGAGCTTGTAATTTGATTGAGAAGGCGAAACAGGAAGTTTGACCTCGACAAATCGGATGGTTCCTCCCGGCTTGCGGTCGATGCTGCCGCTCAGCAACTTCTCGCCCAAAGCTACCAGGAGCGTATCATTTTTAGTTGCCTTGTATTTTAATTCCAGAGTTCCGAAGGCATCTTTGCCAAAATCGGCAATATAGGTTCCGTTGGCTGTTTTGATCAGGACCACCGGAGCGATCCGCTCAATCTGGAAAGTTTTTGGTGAAGGAGGCGGTTTAAGGGCATTTCCAATGCTGGAAACGAACAAGAGCAATAAAAGGATTTGAAGTTTTTTCATGACTGGATGTATTCAACTATTTGAAATCAATTAATTATTCGGTCATAAATTTCCAGGAGACCTTGCCGATATTGTCTGGTTTGCCTTTTTCTGCGTCCGTAACATTGCCTGCTAATTTACCCTTTTTGCCGGAAGAAACAGTGATTGTTCGCCAGGAGAAATCCCCATTTTCATAATTAAATGTTTCACCGTCATCGTCATAAAGGCGGTAGTTTCCCGGTAGTGAGCCGTAATACCGGATTTCTAGATCGAATTTTTCCCCCGATACCGGAGCATGCAACATCGGCGGCATCATCGGGATTATTCCTCCGTCTTTGACAAACACCGGAATCTTATCTATTCCAGCTGATACTTTGATTACTTCGCCATCTCCTGCAAATTTCCCTGTATAAAAATCATACCATTTCCCTTTCGGGAGGATCACACTTCGTTCATTTTGGCCTTTAAAAAGTGGTGCAACGAGCAAGGATTCTCCTGCCATGTACTGGTCTTTGACCTCTTTCCCGACTGCTTCCAGGTATGGGTTCTCGCTGAGATTGGCATTTTCTAGTTCGGTAGATTGCTTGCTGCCAAAACCCGCCTCCAGGTTCATTGCGCGGAAGGGAGGGGTACCTTCGAAATGATATTTGGCAAACTCTGAGTAGAAATAGGGCATCAGCTGCATCCGCAACAGCGCAATCGCTTTCACCTCCTTCTCAACTTCGGGGAAAGACCAGGGCTTTGTCCCATCCGACCAGGCGTTGATCATGGCCATCGGGGAAAAGCAGACGGTTTGCATCCGGCGTACCCACTCTTCGCCGGTCTTGGAACCGCGCACTTCAGGGGTCCAGAGAACACCGGCAAAGCTGCTGTTGATCAGTGCCGTGATAAAATCTTCGTGACTGTAGTAATCGTTGTAGATGACATACGGAAAGGAGGAGCCTCCAGCATTGGAAGCCCTGACGAGTCCGAAGGTTCGTTTGTTTTGAAGGTGATAGAGGTCATATGTCATTTTTTGCAACAGTACGCCGTAGGTTTGTCTCAGCTGTTCAGCACTATTGCCTGAAGGGAATGTTGCGACATCAGGCCATAGCCAGCGATCATACCCATCGCATTCATCCACTTTATAGCCGCTCACTCCAATGCTGACCTGGTTTTTGCTCATTTGTCCGACCATTATTTTCTGTGCCTCGGGCAAGGTAAGATCGGCTACCGCACCACCCCAAACGGTATGGGAACCGGTCAGCGGTTTGATTTGCTGATAAATTGGCGACTCGGGCGAAATGTATGGATTGGTCCAGAGGTTGAGCCGGATTCTCATTTCTTTCATTGTTTTCACGAAACCGGCCGGATCAGGGAATCGTGTTTTGTCCCATTCGAACGTGCATGGATAGGATTTGCTTTGCCAGCCCGGTTCGAGTCCGATGAAATCCAGTGGATATCCTTTTTCAGCAAATGCATTGGCTTCTTCAATCACCTGGTCGGCGGTGTATAGCGACTTAACCCTTTGGGTGAAGCCTAATCCCCAGCGGGGAGGCAGGCAGCCCCCTCCGTTGAAAAGGTTGAATCGTCGCACAACATCGAGCGGCGTCGGACCAGCAAACAGGTAAACCTCAGTCCCGGTAGTTGGAACAACCATCTCTACCGCATCGGAATAGGGTTGGGCACTCCATTTTTTGTCAGTATTTCGGTCGCGGGGGGAAGGTGCTTCCGGACTATCCCTGCGCACTGCGGTTCCTGCATAGACTGTGATGTACCGGGCACTGTTGACAAAGACGCCGTATCCCCGGTCGGAGACATAAAAAGGTACCGGAGCATGGGTGCGGCCATTATCTGTGCCGCCATAATGGTCGACATGCAGCTGCAGGATTTTGCCGCGCTGCTGCACCGTTTTGAAATTTAGTCCGAAGCCATACAATTGCTCGCCTTTTACCAGAGGAAAGCGCAGATAGGTTTTTCCGTCGGCAAGCGTTGTAACGATACCCGTTTCCGGCAATGGGAAGACAGCATTTCCTAGTCTTGATATCGCATCAAAGTTAGGCTGAGCCCCAGCCGCCTTCAGTAAATCGAATTTATCGGGAATGCCGACAACTGATTTCCAAATGCCGGGTGCAATTTCATTCCAGGTTGGGTTCTGAGCTTTAACTGATGCAGAGCCCAGAAGGAAAATCAGAAACAAAATGGTTAGAAATCTTGATTGCATAATATCTCTATAGATGAAGGAATGATGATACAGAAGTAGTTAAATTTTCACCGCGGATGACCGCAAAGAAATTCCGAAATGCCTTCTCTGCGATTTCTTTGCGGCTCTCTGCGGTTATTTTTTTGTATGAAGTGCATAGATAAATGAAGCTATTTTTTCAACGAAATCGCCGTAAAATTTGACCGGCGTGTGTTCTCCGCCTTCGATGGTAACCAGTTCGTTTTTTATCTTTTGGGATTCCAGTTCTTTTTGTAATCGCACGGAATTTTCAAAAGGGACCAATTTGTCGGCGGTGCCATGAATGATAATGGTTGGAGGATCCTGCTTGTCAGTGGTAGAGAACATATAGTCAGGTTCGGGACTTCCCCAAAGATCAACCAATCCGATGATACCACTCTTGTCCCATTTTTCTTCGGATGTTTGGTCTTTGAAACAAAAATTTACTGCCAGCATTCCGCCTGCTGAACCTCCGCCAACAATGATTTTCTTTAAATCAATTTTCAACTGTTTTTGGTTCGAACGGATCCAGCTCAATCCTTTCATGGCATCTGCCAGGGCGTCTGTCATTGTTCCTTTTTTATCGTCTTTCGGGACGGTTCTCACCCGGTAATTGACCGAGACACAGACATATCCTCTTTGCGCAAAATCGGTGGCCAGTTTTACAATATAGCTTTGTGTTTTGTCGTTTCCGGGTCTGAAACCACCCCCATGAAACCAAAGAATGACCGGTCTTTTATTGGCTTTATCACCTTCGGGGGAATATACATCGAGCAATAATTTCTCGGTTTTTCCTTCGAAATTGGTTGACTCGCCAAATTCGATGTCTTTTTGGATTTCGACTTTTTCAAAGATTGGCTGAAGGTATCTGACCGGATCTGTTGGGAGGAGAGGGGGAGTGAATAGGGAAGCAGCAAAGAGGGAGGGAGCGAAGAAAAGTAGCAGAAGGATCAATGTGATGGAAGGGACTCCCTGGACCCTTCGACTCCGCTCAGGGACCGATGAACGTTTAGCGATGGAAGGGACTCCCCGGACCCTTCGGCTCCGCTCAGGAACCGGTGCTTGATGAAGATTGGCTGTTTTTGAAGAAGTGTTCATTGTTGGCTTATTTAGTTTATTTTCAATTAATTAAAATTCAGATGGTATGTTTTGCCGGATGTTGTTTGCCATTCGTATAAGTTTCCTTTTGTCAAAGGTAGTTCAACTGCATCGGTTTTGCTATTGTTTTCGAATGCCACCGGATCAGGTTGCTGCATCAGTGGATTGCTATTTCTGCCTAAGGCTGTTTTCAGATCGGCTTCTTTGCAGGCAGGATTTTCTGCCACTTTGATCCGGCATTTGCCTCCCAACTTGGAAGTGATTGTGGCCGCTGTAAGTTTGCCTTTTTGCCATTTCATGTCAACCACGAAACCGCCCCTTGTGACCAGACCTTTTACTTCTCCATCGGGCCATTCTGCCGGCAAAGCCGGAAGCAAATGAATAAATCCTTCGTGACTTTGCACCAGCATTTCGGCTATACCGGCAGTCCCGCCAAAATTCCCATCGATCTGGAACGGCGGACAGGAGCAGAAAAGGTTGGGGTATGAGCCTCCGCCTCCATTTTTGCTGGATTTTGAGCCGATGTACTGCAATCCGTCTTTCAGGATTTTCAGGGCATGGTCCCCATCTTTTAGTCGGGCCCACCAGTTGATTTTCCAGGCCATTGACCAGCCTGTGCTCACATCGCCACGATGAATAAGTGTCTGTTTCGCTGCTTTTGCCAACTCAGGTGTGTACTCAGGGGTGATCATGTTACCCGGATAAAGGCTGAAGAGATGAGAGATATGCCTGTGTGTGTCTTTGGGGTCGTCCCAGTCTTTGAACCATTCCTGGATTTGACCGTATTGGCCAATGTGGAATGGATAAAGTTTTGGAATGGCTTTTTCAAGCCGGACTGCAAATTCGGGATCTGTCTTAAGCTCACGAGACGCCTGCAAACAGTTGGAGAACAGTTCGCGGATGATTGACATATCCATCGTGGATGCCATGGAAATTTCGTAGACTTTGCCATCCACTTTGAAGGTGTTCTCCGGCGATGATCCCGGATTGGTAACCAAAAGTCCGTTTTTGTCTTCGACCAGCCAGGCCAGGCAAAATTCGGCTGCCCCTTTCATCAATGGCCACGCCTGCTTTTCCAAAAAGAGCTTATCGCCGGTATATTGATAGTGTTCCCATAGATGCCGGCAAAACCAGGCACCACCCATTGGCCAGGCCGACCAGCGAGGTGCTCCCCGAGGATCCCAGTCCTCCCCTCCGGTTGGAGAAGTCTTGGCCCAGATATCTGAATTGTGGTGGACAAGCCAGCCCGACTGAATCCCATAATTAATTTTGGCTGTCTGGGCTCCGTTAACTGCCAGCTCTTTCAAGAAACTTAAAAGTGGTTCATGGCATTCAGAAAGGTTGGTTTGCTCGGCCGGCCAGTAATTCATCTCCGTGTTGATATTGGTGGTATAGTTGCTTCCCCATGGAGGTTGCACGAGCTGGTTCCAGATTCCCTGAAGGTTGGTTGGCGGAGTTCCAGGTCTGGATGAAGCGATCATCAGGTAACGGCCGTATTGGAAATATAGTGCCACCAAGCCATTGTCGGATTGGCCTTTGTTGTATGCAAGCATTCTTTCGTCTGTCGGAACATCCGATTTTTGCGATCCCAAATTGAGGTCTACCCTTTGAAACAGGTTCCGGTAATCCTTCAAATGCCTGTTGCGCAATTCCTGGTAAGAATAGGAGGAGGCCTTGGAAAGTCGCTGTTTGGCTATCACGGCAGGATCTTTCCCCTCTTTTCCCGGTGATTTATCGAAGCCATTGAAGCTGGTAGCCTCGGTCATTAAGAGTACCACCTCATCTGCATTTTTTACGCTGATTGAATGATCGGTTGATACCAGTGTTCCTCCTTTGGGAATGAGTTTGAGATGAATTTCGAAGGTCATTCCTTCTCCACCCGGTTCGTCGTAGACAATTTGCTGTGGTTCATCGTTGCGGTGAGCCACATATTTGGGTGCTTTGCCGGTGAGGATGAGTAGATCAGGAGCCACAACGCGGATGGTGTACCGTAGTTTGGAAGTTAAAGAGGCTTCAAATGAAATTTTCTTTCCCGAAGAGGCAGATAATTTTACCACCATGGCCTGATCCGGAAAACTGACAAAGGATTCGCGTTTGTAAGTCACCCCGTCTTTGGTAAAAACTACCGTGGAAAGCGCATCTTCCAGGTTCAGACTCTGTTTATAATCTTGAGCAAGCGTATCTGCGAAAGCGTATTTGAGGACCAGGTCACCCAGAGGAAGATACCTGGCCGAATATGGACCGTGCATGCCTTTCCATAGGGTTGCGGCCTGACCATATTCACCGTTAAAAATCGCCTCCCTGACTTTTGGCAGAATTTCCGGTCCCTTGGCTTTGTTACCGGGAATGGGCGATCCAGACCAGAGGGTATGATCATTGAGAGCATAGTGCTCGTTGTTGATACCTCCGAAAACCATCGCTCCGGTAGTGCCATTGCCTAGCGGCAGGGCTTCTTCCCAAATTTTGGCAGGTTGATTGTACCATAGTTCGAGAGGTTGAGTTTTCTGCTGAGCTTTAAGTGCACAAGCTATTGAAAGAAGATAAAACAAGATGTGACATAACTTCTTCATTCCTTATGGTCAGTTTGCATGATCTATCAGTTGTTATTGCGATGGTAGATCACTGTTATGATTAATCCAGTGCTCCTGTTTTCATTTTCTTTGTTTCTCCTGTCTTTACCGGAGAGACTGAGCCTTTTATCGTTACCTTGATGACAGAAGCTATGGCATCCGGAGCTTTGTCAGGAACCATGATGACCATTCCGGCTGGTGAGTTGGAAGTTTTTAGGGATGTTCCATCTGCCAGTAACTTGGCAGAAATGACTTTTTTATCCAATCCGGGAATGACCAATTGTCCATCTTTTGGCCATTCGAAGACAGAAAAATAGAGCACGCTGTTCCCTTTTATCTCTTTTTTTGTGCAACGGCCCCAGGGCATAATCCCGATGGGGGAGGCATGTGTTGCATAAATAGCTTCTCCGTTAACCTTCATCCAGGCACCTACGGCCTTTAGTCTGTCGATGCTTGGCTGAGGAATTTGACCAAGTGCATCCGGACCAACATTGAGGAGATAATTGCCACCTTTGGAAGCGATGTCGCAAAGGTTACGGATGAGTGTCTCCGGTGATTTCCACTTGTCGTCGTTGGTTCTGTAGCCCCAGGTTCCATTCATGGTCATGCAGGTCTCCCAATCTTTGCCATCCACCTCGTCGGCACCCGGAATTTTTTGCTCGGGCGTGCCGGTATCACCCGGGAAGTTGGGGCGCTTGAGCCGGTCGTTGGTGATAATTTTCGGTTGTAGCTTCAGCAAAGCCTGGAGCTTAACGGCATTCTCATCGGTCATGTTGGTTGGAGTGTCCCACCAAAGTACTGCTACTTCGCCATAATTGGTCATCAATTCTTTCACCTGAGGAATGGCTACCCTGTTGATGTATTCATCCATGGTGGAGGTTAGTTGTGCCGGATCCCAATGCCCTTTGTTCGCTGCGGTAAAAGCGTCGATCCTTGCAGAATCAGGGTTTTCCCATCCTTCTTTGGCTACTTTTCGAGCAACTGCTCCGCCCGGATTGTTCCAATCCTGTGCCTGTGAATAGTAAAATCCCAGTTTCATGTTGTGCTTTTTGCAGGCTTTGGCCAAAGCTTCGAGCACATCTTTTTTGTAAGGAGTGAAATCGACAATATTGAACTTGCTGGCATTGGATTTGAACATGGCAAACCCATCGTGGTGTTTGGAGGTAATAATGATGTATTTCATGCCTGCATCCTTGGCCATCAGTACCCAGGATTCTGCATCATACTTGACCGGATTAAAGGTGGAGGCAGCTTGTTGGTATTCAGCAACAGGGATTTTGCATCGATTCATGATCCACTCTGCACCACCTCTTTTCTGTTCGTTGCCGTGGTAGACTCCACCCCAGACTGCATAGGGTCCCCAGTGGATAAACAGGCCAAAGCGGGCTTCGCGCCACCACTGCATTCTTTTGTCGCGGGCTTCTTTGCTCTCCTGACTGAAGGTTAACTGGAGAAATAGCACAGATACCAACAAGAATAACAAAATCTTTTTCATTCGGATAAATTTTATTGATTGTTATAAGATATTTTTGAAAGCAGCTCGAAAAAATCTTTTTTTCGTTGTGAGTTAATAGTCCAATCAACCGGTATACTTTGGTATCCTTCCTGAAAGGTTTGATCTCCGGCTTTAAGTGTTTCACCTCTCTTCCTGAAATCGAAAAATCCCCATGAGGCTCTGGCTTTAAAGGCGTTAAGCATGTTATTGACCGGCTCATTGAAATTGTAATGGTCATCCTCGTTGAAAACGATTGGCATCGTGTGGTATCCCTCCACTTTTTTCGTGTCGGTGACCATTTGCGCAATAATTTCGGGCCGGTCCGCACCATTTCCATGCAAAAGGAGGAAATCGGCAGTTTTGACCACGTTTGGATGAGGAATATGCTTTCCGCCATAACTGGTTGATACTAGAAATCGATAGCCAGCCTTTGGATGCTTCTTATTCTTCGCTAATTCAATCAATTCGCTTACTCTATCTGGTTTCAGGATGTCGTGTTCATAAGAATTGACATTGCATTCGTTGTTAATTTCGATCAGTACATTCCTGTAACCTTTCGTGAAAAGCCAGTCAATCGTATTGCTTACGGCATTTTTGATCGCTTTTTCATCTGAAAGATTTTCATCCTGTCCAAAATAGAATATTCCCAGAATCACTACCATGCCAAGTTTGTCGGCTTTGTTCAGGATCTTTTCCAATCGGGCAAAATATTCGGGCATGATTTTGCCATCCTTGTAAAATCCGGGATTGATCCATCCTTTGTTGCCATATCCGGTAGGACTGCCGCCCTGCAAGTTAAGGGTAAAGGCAAGCAGACCATGCTTTTTCCAATCCGGCATGGCAGAAACAAATTCGTTTGTGTTTCTATCGGGATCCCATATCCCGGTATCGGGGTATTTCCACAAATTGCGGGTTTCAGGATTCAGATCATCGAAGATCCCCTGCACCATTCGGGAATTAGGAAGCAATCCTTCGATTGAAGCAGTGTCAATTTTTCTGCCCTTAAGTGTAATTTCATTGTTAATATAAAAGTTGTCGTCTTTTATACTCACGGTAGTTTTGGATTGGGAAAAGGAATTTGAAATTCCTAAACTGAAGAAGGCAAGTAGCGCCCAAAAGAGGCGAAATCTCAAACTATCATTTGTTGGATTTGTTCTCATGATTATTTTTAAAGAGTCATTAAAGTTATGGAAACCGTCTTTCCTGCCTCCCCGCTTCTGGGTAGAGTGATATCGAATATTGATTTTTCTTCTACAGTTTTAAATCCGGCCAGTGTCACGTTATTTACATCAGAAGAATAGATGCCCTGGCCAAGGCAAATGATACGATTGTTGAAGTTAAACCATGATTTTTTTGCAGTGATGCCGTTTCTATTGTAATCCATAACGGCTATGCCATCATGGCCATCGGATACCCCTCCTACAAAATCACTCATGATCCGGTATCCGCTGGCATAATCAACATCTGGCCATGCGCCCTTGTCGTTAAGCTTTTCAGCTATTTTCCTGATATTGTCCTCCTCGGGAGCATTTTTTAAAATATCCGACCAGACATTTTCATGCAATTGAATTAAATCTGCAGGATAGTCAACAGCTTTTTGTGCTTTACCTACCTGGAAAAGCAATACGATCAGGGAGGCAATTAACGCGAATCTTGCCGAATTTTTCATATTAAGTTCTAAGCTTCAAATATTTAAAATCACCATTTAGATAACGGAGAAACGGTTGAATAACTTCCGGTACCTGTTGTCCATTGTGGTGCCAGGACGATCGAGTAAGTGACGCTGCCGGTTGTTGCAGGCGTTTTTACCATCAGGCGGCTAACTCCGGTATTTAATTTCTGAGGTGCAAGCTGTTGGGCCGATTCGATGCTAAAAACTGCATTTGAAGGCGAAAGGATACGGGCAGTAAGTTTTTTTCCGGAGAGTGTCAGCTCTGCTTCCTTGCTGCTTATCAGTTGGATGGTGGCATCGGTGGTCATTCCCCAGACGATTGCCGCTGATTTGGAGAGAACAAACTCATCCTGTATCAGGACTGATTTCCGGCCGTCAACGACTTTCATTCCCCGCTGCACTGAACTTGCGAAATCTTTGTATGCTTCAGTATAATCAAGGATGGAGAATGGTTCGGCTACTGCTTCTGCATGCTTGATAAACTTGGACGTAGCATCTTCCCTTTGGTCCAGTCCGTTTAGCAAAGGTACATTATGGCTGAATGCCTGGAGTCTGTAATAGGTATATCTTTTTGCACCAAAATAATCAGGCAGATTATAATCATCCGAACCCAGGTCTCGCGCCCAGCGAACGCCAAGTGCATCCATTTCGAAATTGCCAAGATCCAAATGGGCATGGTTGACTTTGTTGTAGCCGGCTTTGATGCCAATCCACAGGCCGTTCTGGTCGGTCCAGGAGCTTCGTGAAAAATAAAGTGCCACACTTCCGCCGAAATATTTGTCAAGATCCCTTTGTGCTGCGGAGTTGGCATAAGGTCTATACCAGATCACATCGTATACATTGGCTGTTGCGCTGGCAAGCTGGTCGTGCACAAAATCTGAAAAATGGTTGTTGTTGTAAATCCCGGCCAGCCACATATCGGTGTGTGGAGCACCAAGTTTTGATTTTTCTCCGGCATCTGCATAATTCAGCATGTATCCTGTGGGACCGGCCGAATAGATGGGGAAATAACCGGTGATGCTCATTCCCGGTAGGAGGGTAAGGCCGAAAGTATCGCCCAAAGCAGATTGGAGGGCAGCAATGCCATATGCAGTATAATCCGATGCATATCCCCAATAGCCGGGGCCTTCACCCCAAACGCCGTCCGGACCATAGGATTTAAGCGCATAGGGCAGACCTTCTATGGCCTTAGGAAGGATATAAAGGGCAATATCAGGGTCTGTTTCTGCGACAGAAAGTGCTCCGATGAGTAAGCCGCTGTTGCAAACCTGGTTCCAGTTGAATTCGGATTTTGCCCACCATTCATTTGCCGCGTAGGCTTTTTTCCCTTCTGCGAGTCCGAGAAGCAGTAACCGCGATTTGATGTAATCACGCGTTTGAAGGTCCATTTTACTGTACAGCCAATCATAGCCGATGGCAACTGCATGGGTCATTTCGGCTACATCCAGAAAGTGGGAGGGGTTCCAGTCGGCGAAAGCACACACTGTTTTCATGTTGGATACCGCACCGTCGAGGTACTTTTGGTTGCTTGTCCAGCGATAGGCAAAAGAAAGATTATAAATCCTGCTGAGGGCTTCACGGCTCTTGTCGAGCAACCGCGGCCCAATCAGAATGTGTTCAATTACGGCTTTGTTCAAATCTTTGTCGGCTTGCGCAACAACATCATCGGCATATTTCTTCAACTTAGTGTCTGAAAAACTCAAGGACTTCAGTTCTTGTAGCCTGGTATCTGAAAGCAGCAACCTGGGATGTGCTTTTTGAAGGGTGGTTAAGATGCCGGTAAATTTGATCTCCGCCGGAGGAGGCGTCACTACCGGAGTGTCAGTAATGTCAGATTTTTTGCATGATGACTGGGTAAAAAACAATGCAATAAGAAAATGCAGCAAGAATTGTCGGGATGGAATTTTCATAAAATTAACGGATACTTTTTAAAGTTAAAATTTCATCCAGTATGGGATGAAATTTCTTCATTTTTTTGTCTTATCTACCTTCACCTCATTGCTGTTTAGAGAGGGAACCTCAATGATCCACGATTCTTTTCCAGGACTGGAAACCTCAACTTTGACAGCATTGGCATCCTTGCTAAGTATTTTGGCTTCAATGTTTGGTGATACTCCTTCCGAGGGCCAAAAGATCCAGACAAAGGTATCATCCGACTTCAGTTCCTGCGAATAAACAGTTGTAATGTTTGGTTCAAATTTATTGTATTCTTTGCTATACCAGCCCTGAATATTTGGAGATTCTTGCCCTTTTACCTGAGAAATTTTCCAGTTTGGTGCATCGACAGGTATAATTTGAAGATTTCCCTGTTTGTTCTGCGTAAAAACCCTGCCATCTTTGCCATTCTGAACTTGATTATCGGGGTTCCAATGCCAAAGCGTTTCGATGTTGCGCGGTCGATCGGTTTGAAGATGGTCTGCTACCACCCAAAATTTGCCACGCACATAAACCATTGAACGAATGTGCGAGAAGGTTCCTTCTATTTTGTTGAATTTATCGAATTGACCCGCTCCGTAATCATATTCTTTTTTAATGACATATAGGTTTTCAGACAATGGTTTATCAGTCTGGCGAGGACCGTCTGCCTGTCCTTTTCCATCCACCAGAATGACATTGTGGCTGAAACTTCCGGTAGCATATTTTCTAAACTTATCGGCAACTTCGCCCCTGTAGGCAAATCTGCCTCCATCGACAAGAAAATCACGGCCGTAGGCTGCGATGGATAAATGAAGTTTGTCGTTATGTTGGTGACCGGTTCCCCAGGTGCCAATGTCGAAGAATGACCATTGAGCATTTATGCCATAGTCGCTCCTGGTTATCAGTTGACCAGCATATGGAAAAATCACTGAAGGCCCCGTTGTGGGCTTTGTCCCACTCTTCCCATTTGAGGCGATATATGTCCAGTCGGGACGTTGATAGTTCAACGCCTCGCGCAAAATATTTTCTCGGTTGTTGAGAAGGTCGGCATCATTGTTAAGCAAACCATATCCATCCGGACGCATGATGTATGCCAGGTAATTCCACATGCCCTCCAACGTTTTGGTATAGTATTCCGGTAGTGATACATTGTTCCTTTTGCAGATTTCGGCAAAAAGGTTGAAGTTGGAAAGGGCGACCAGATGGTAACTTGAAGTCAGCTCCGTTTGGACGCCATCGGGATAGACTTGTTCTTTCATACTTGCGACCATGGTTTTGATGGAATAGTCCATCCAGGCTGGGGACTCTTTGAATTCCGGCCACGATGAAGCGGCAGTTGCCAATCCAGAAATCTCCATGGTAAGCCAGTTGCCTTGTGCATGAAAATTTCTGGCATAGTGGGCGTGCTGGGGGATGCTGCTTAAGATCAGGAGTTTCGTAGCCGGGCTGACCAATTTTGTGTTCCATAGCTCGAAGAAAACTTTTGACCAGACCTTAACCCGGAAGCTAACCTCAAGTCCACGCCACATGGCCGTGGTACTTTTCACTGCTGGATAAGGCCAGCTGTTGATGATCCAGTCTTTGGTAAACTGATCGATGTAATTGACATATTTTGGGTTTCCTGTATCAAAATAGGTTTTTACGAGTCCATTGGTGGGGTAGTGCCTGTTCAGTGCCCATGCCCACTCAATGTCATTTTCGGGACCCATACAATCCCATTTCAGATGTCCATCCGGCAAACGAGGTACCGTTCCCTTTACATTTTGAAAATTGAAAGTATCCTGAAGAATTGAGTCGGCATCGGCTTTTATTTCCCGCGAAACTGCCGGCAAATCTTTTCTCACCAAAGATGATTTTGCATAATATTCCAGCAGATTCTGACATGCAAGAGGAATGTCGTTGCTTTCATAAGCCTTTTTTACTGCTTCCAGTCCCGGAAAGTTGAGGTTGAGGTTCAGAAAGATGGATTTCATCTGCTGAGGATAAGCACTACAAACATCGTCAACGGTTTTGATTTTTTGCCAGCTAGTTTGTGCCATGATGATTTTGGTAATCAGGCAAAAAAGGACAATAAAGAGGCTCTTTGTCTTCATCTTTTATGGATTATTCTTTTTCAATTTATACTGATATAACTGACTGGCTTCAGACCATAATCAGAAGATTTTCATACTAATTTAATTACCAGCTGCTTAATCCCTTTTCAAACCTGATATTCTTTTTTTTCAGTGATCCTGGTATAAGTAAAACCTGGATGTTTTGCCTCTGGTTGGGTTTCAACTGAAATTCGAATCCGACCAAAGTCTTGCCTTTGTTGGGTGCGTCGTAATTGGTGGTAGGCTCGGTCGACCAGGTTTTCATTTTAATGCTCGAAGGTGCATTAACCAATACATCAAGCGTATGACCCTCTTTGCTCAAAAGGATGCGGTTACCTTTGAATTTGACTGTGGCAGAGGTGAGCATCGTCCAGCGCACCGTGGTTGGTTTGTCTGTGGCTACAATTTCGTCCCTTAGCACAACATATTTCTTGTCAACGATGGCAACGCCACGATTGACAGAGGCCAATTGGTTTTCGTAAACCGTTGATAAATCTGAAACTGCATACATAAAACCAGGCTTGTCTGAAAATCTATCAATTTTGGCATATCCCTTTACCAGTTGCAGCTGGTTATTAATAGTCAGGGTGTTGTGGGCCATATTGTTGAGCCTGAATACCGTCCACCGCTGGGCATCCTGGGTCCGGCCGAACAAGGCAATCCCTTTCGACTCAAGTGATTCATAATCCTGCATGCCAAAGTCGGTGGCCCAGCGAGAGCCGTCGGATTCCATCACGAAAGAGCCAATATCCATGTGTCCGTGGTTGACAGATGCTGAGCCTGCTTTAAATCCAAGGAAGATAGCGTTGGGGTCTGACCATGAAGTACGCATCATGGCAACAGGATTAGCGCCTTGTCCTTTGTAAAACAATGCTTTGGGTTCAGTTATCTTGTCTAATGGCGTTTCTTTCCCCCAGATCATCACTGCAGGTATAAGCCGGTCTTCTGTAAATCTCGTGAAGTTATCCTGGTTAAGGTAAGATTTCTCTACCCACAGCTGGGACAGATCGTTGTTCTTTTGAGCCAGCCAGAACATCGCCGGACTTAATCCGCTGCCCTGACCGCTATCCCCCCAATTGAAACTCAAACTTGAAACACCTTTCATGTTTTCCATAAACCAGGATGTTTGTAGGAATCCCGGGGCACTGTTCAATCCGAAATCGGATTTAAATATCTTATCTATTGCGCTAAGGAACATCACATTGAAAGAGGTTCCGTATCCCCAGTAACCATATCCTTCTGGATATGCACCATCGGGTTTGTATTCACCCATCGAAATGGGCAGAGACTGAATAGCTCTCTCTGTCAGGTTTTTAGCCAATTGGGGATGCTCCTCCCATACTGCAATTGCACCATATGTGATGCCGGCATTGCACACTTGGTTCCAGTTGTTGGTAGTCGTTAGCCAGCTGTTGTATTTTGGGTCTAACGACGGATACAACCCTTTACTGACGAGTGCCTCGCGGATCAATTTTTTTGAATCATCAGAGAGTTTCGGGAAGAGCCAGTCGTAGCCGATGGCCACAGCCATGGTCATTTCTGCAACATCGAGAAAATGTGACGGATTCCAATCGCTGAATTTGGAGATGGCCAGCATCTCTTTTTCGCAACGGTTGAAATATTTTTCATCACCGGTCAAGCGCCAGGCATATGAGAGTTGAAAAATGCGCCTTAGGGCCTCACGTGACTTATCGAGCAAACGCCTACCGATCTGGATTCTTTCAACAGGAGGCTGATCCATCATTTTATCGCAGGAAAGCAGAATAGCTTCGTGCATTTTCTTCCAGGTGGCATTTGTCGCAACCGATTGCTTGATGAGCGATTCTTCGCCTTCCAAAAGCAGGATTCTTGGATGCGGTCCCACCTTGAAAGAATTGGGGATCAGTTGTTTTTGCGCGGATGCCATTTCCAATATGAATAGGCCGAAGAGTATTAAAAGCAATATTTTTCTGTAGTTCATCTGTATATTGATTGTTTTTTACACCTGACAGGTTTTCAAAACCTGTCAGGTGTAAAAGAAAGATTTATTTAACTGGGGTGAAAACGACCTCCTGGCCTCCTTTAACAGCAGGTTTGAGATATTCAAGCACAACTCTGGTCACACCATTTGGCCAGTATTTTACCAGTGATTTATCTTTGATCTCTCTGAATTCGATGACCGGTTTTACAACTTTGGCGTTGTATGTCATGTTGAGAACGAAACCATCTCCTTCGAATTTGAGCAATCCCGGTTTCACCTCCGTCACCTTGCAATAGGTGATCAGGTTGGAAGTTGTGGGGGCGTTGCCTAGTCCGGCAAGTTGGAAATTGTCACTTATCTTAAAATTTTTCCCTCTGTTTAAGGTATAGCTCCGAACCCAGCTTTTAACTTGTGCTTCTGATGGATAGGCACCGGCGATATCTGTTGAAAAAGTTGCAGCTTTTGCATTGGCAGTGAATTTTGAATCTTTGGCCTTGTATTTGCCACCATCTTTTTCGTCTACTCCATTGATTACTGGAAGAGTATGATATTTTGACTGCATCGTCCAGATTTCATAGCGTCTCGAGCTGAAAGTTTTCGCATTGTATTCCTCGCGGCCGACATCAATCAGGCATGGTTTTCCGTCAAAATACATCACACAGGATCCTACATCATTGTGGTTATGGCTTTCTGCATTAAATCCTCCTTTGGCTCCAAAGAAGAAGCCTTTGAAACTGCCTTCCTTGTCGCGGGCTCCTGCTACTTCGGTATCCGGAAGCCAGAAATCTGCCACCAATGCTTCGGTAGATTTTGCATTTTTAAGTTCATCAAGAAGACCGAGATTTTTGATCTGGTCGCCGATTTTGCCACCCATGCTATGCTCGCCCCATCCTGCCAATTTTGCCAGATAGGCTCCAAACTCTTGCATCATCGGGTCTTTTATTGCCTTTCCATATCTATAAACCGTTGATGGACTGCCTCCTGTAGTGGCATCCGCATCTGCGAAATTGATAAAGTAAGGAGCATGGATATTTACCTGGTAGAAATATTTGCCGATGTTTTGAATGAGAGGATCGTCAAATACATCAAATTTGTTGTTGGTTACAATTTTCAGCACATCGAGACTTTCATACAGTAGTGCTCCGGCGGCACCCCAGTAGGATGGGCCTTCATCACAACCGCCATCATCCGAATAGCCATTCAAAAATTTATCGATCGAAAGGATGATTTTCTGCACTTCGGCAATTTTTTTGACAGGATCACTCTCAATCAGAAGATAGCTGTTCAGCATGTTGTAATTGATCCATGGATTCCAGTTATTTGGGCGGCCACCTTTGAAGCCCATGTAGCCAAAATCGTCGCGCTCAAAATATGGTTTCAGCGACTTATTGGTAATCTCCTGTTTTAATCGTTTGGAAATTAGTGGATGAACTTTGTCAAATTCAGCTTTGAACAAATAGAGAGTCCATGATAGATTGCTGGTAATTTCACCTACGCCAAGGTCCACAATGGGGTCATTGACATCAGGTAAACCTGTACCTGCTTTTTGGGCCCCAAGGTGCGCCGACCATCCCCACCAGGTCTGTTCGCTGAAATACCAGACCGCGTTGATGATTTGATCTGTAAACCTGCCTTTTCCTTCTACCAGCTCTCCCATAACAAGTGTTGTCAGGGCATTGCTGCAAGCAGCGTAAGCACCTTGCCTGCGTTCTCCGGAGCGGATAAATTCCAAATAATCTGTGGCTCTTACAACAGGCCAGTTGTAGGTGAGGTATCCTTCTGCTTTGGAGATATATTCCTGTCTGATATTTTCCGGGAGTTTGTCCCAAAAAGTTCTGTCTTTGTACTTTGGAAATTTATTCCAGGAGTCATCAGTAATTAGAGATTTTGCCAGGTCAATGGCTTTGGCTTTGTTGGCCAGGATGTTCCTCTCTTTGTTTGTCAATACAGCATTCGCCGGGATTGTTGCACCAACGAAAATTAGCGTGAGGCAAATGAAAAACAGAAGTTTTAAAAGTGGGTAATTTGTTCTCATAGTTTGGAAAATTATTGGTTTATTCTGAATTGCAATGATAATTTATGAGTAGTTAATTGCTTGAATTTTAATTATCTAAATCAAATCAATCATAATAAGCATGATTGTTTTTTGTTCTAATTTTTTACCTTTTTACTTTTACCGAATTATTTTTCCCATCAGAAGATAACACCTGAACGATGTATACTTTGTTTGGTGTTGTTCCGGCATCCAGCAACGCATAATCACCCGAAACCAGAACAGTTTGCAATGTCCGGCCCATGATGTCATACAACCTTATTTCCCGGCTATTTGCCGGAAGATTCATGACACAAATGCGTTCATTAAATGGATCAAAAAAAGCGGAGAAGCTGTTTTTTTTCTGAATTGTTTCAACTGCCGTAATCGAAAGTGGCAGCATTTTTACCTCGTCCACATATATGGTCAACTCTTTTTCCTGATAAGCTTCAGTTCCAATTCTCTCAGGCGAAATCAGCAAGTACCCTGAGGGTGTGAAACTGAATTTTGACAGATCCAGGCTACCCACAGCAAACTGCGCAGTGCGCCATTGCGCAGTTGTATATCCTGCTGTAATTTCATAAGGATCTGTAAAATCAACAATCAACACGTTTCCAAGGCCATCGTAAATACGCACACCAACCTTGCCGGGCGCATCTTTGTAATATTTGAATTCGATCACCGAATTTGTATTGACCTTCAAGTCGTAGCCGTAAGCCTGAACGCCACGATAGGTAAAATTGCCGGCATTCGCAGAAGTGACATATTCGGTGTCATCCTGCCTTCTTACCCGAAGTACCTTGTTGCTGGAATTGATACCGTTCTTGAAGGGATTGACAACTACATCCCCCAATACAGCCTTCAACGCTCCGTTGGTAGCTGGATTCGTTTTCCAGCTAACAAACTCGTTGGTAAGAGAATTCAAATTGAACGACTCAAAATTTTCATTTAGCACGACACCCGAAGTTGTGAGGTTGATGCCACTCAATGCAGCATCACCTTCAGGTACCAATTTTACGGTGACAGTCTGGGTCGTTCCTGCAGTCACAGTATATTCAAAACCTGTAAAATAAGTATCGGAGTTGGATTCCTCATAGCTCGTAGTCGGCTTGGTTGACCAAGCTTTGGCCGTCACGGCATCGGTGCCGTCAAAGACAAGGTAGAGGTTTTTGTTTGACTGAGAAAGCCGGATAACCTTGTCACTTACCTTCTGTGGACTGGCCTGTGTGAGCAGATTCCAGCGGATCGTCAGTGGTTTGGAACTCGCCTGCACAACATCCTTGATCTCGACATACCGGTTGGAAACGATAGATGCCGTTCGCCGGCAATTGGTGACATCGTTCTTGTATGCCGGTGTAAGGTTCATTTCAACCGATTTCAGGCTTGTGGTGTTCACCAAATTTTCGACAGGTACATTTGCGGTTACCAATTGCTTGTTCCCGTTGATCGTCAGGGTGTTGTGCGCCATGTTGTTTAATCTGAATACATCCCATCTTTGCGAGTTTTGGCTCATGTTCCATAAGTCTACGTTATTGGCTTCCAGAATGGTGTAGTCGCTCATGCCAAAATCCATAGCCCACCTGACATCCATGGCATCCATCACGAAAGAACCGATATCCATATGGGCATGGTTGCCGGAAGGAGTGCCACCTTTTACTGCAAGGTAAATATCATTTGCTCCCCAACCTGTACGAAGTGCCCCCACAGCACTTTCTCCCTGCGCTATGTAAGTTGTTTCCACAGGTGCGGGCAGATTATTCATGTTCAGGTTCATACTCCAGATCAGAAGAAATGGCAAAAGCCTATTGTCTCCCAGACTTGCCTCATTGTTTGTCAGGGTAAAGTCAAGCTTTTGAAGCTCATTGTAAAGGACACTCTTGTCGGTAGCACGGGATGCAAGCCAGAACATTCCTACCTGGACGCCAAACCCTCCACCGCAATCGGCGAAATTAAAGGGCAACGGATTGATGGCTTTTAAGGTTCCTCCACTCATTTGCTTGGTCCCAGTGCCTTGCATATGCGTCACAAAGTTGACTGTTTTCAAGAATCCATCGATGGCTGTGAGGTCGCGGTCAGTACCCCACATGCGTTGCAGCATATCGATAAACAGGATATTGAATGTTGTGCCATATTCCCAGTATCCCATTCCTTCAGGGTAGGCGCCGTTGTTGGCGTAGACTGCCATCGGGATTTTAATGGAAGTGACTGCCCTGTCAATCAACGGTTGGTAATAAGCTGGATTTTCGTCAAATACAGCTGCTGCACCAGCCGAAACTCCCGCATTGCAAACCTGGTTCCAGTTGTTGTTGTCTTTCAGCCATGATTGATTGGCCTTAGTCCCTGTAGTTTCTTCAACACCTTTTGCCTTAATGGCGGATGCAATGGTGGTGCGAGAAGTCGAGCCTAAAAAATTGTACAACCAATCGTAGCCAATGGCCATGGCCAGGGTCATTTCACCTACATCCAGAAAGTGGGAAGGATTCCAATCAGAAAATGCGGCCATGGCCAACATCTCGGTTTCTGCCCTTGTGGCATAACGAACCTCACCGGTCATCCGATAGGCGTAACTCAGAAAGGAAATTCTCCTGATGGCCTCCCTGGACACATTGAGCAATCGCCTTCCAAGTAAAACTCTTTGCTGAACAGGCAATGTAAGCATGAGATTGCACTCAGTAATGATGACATTGTGTGTTTTGCTCAGAAGTGGGGTAGCACTTATTTTTGATTTCAGAATTGCTTCGTCAGCTTGAAGAAAGAACAATCTTGGATGGCCGGTTAAGGGATAGGTCTGACTTTGTGCAGGGGATGCCAAAAAAAAACAGAGCCAGACCAGTGATAGTTTGATTGTTGCTAATTTCATCCCTATTTTTTTAGATATGGTCCCTGTTCATTCCAAAAAACCGCTACATTCGAAATCCACCAAGTATTGCCATTGTCTTTGTTCCCCTGATAAAACAGATAGGTTTTATCCACATCATCGCAGATATTCGGGTGACCAGATTCGCTGTAATTCCATTCGCCGGGTTTGCCATTGCGCAAAAATGGTTCATTAAACAGGCGTTCCCATTTAATGCCATCTTTACTTGTAGCAACACCAATTTGTTGAGGTGCGTTGTCGTAAGCTCCTGCGTAGAACATGTACAACATATTATTTCGTTCAATAATAGATGCTGCTTCAATACATTCTCCTTCCCAGGGCAATTCGGGTTTGAGAATTGGACCGTCTTTCGAGAGATGCGTCCACTCCTCACGATTGAAATTGGTATTTTCCGGTGCTGATGCTACACCTTGCATTTGGATTTTGAATCCGGGATCGCGCGTGGCGAAATACATGAAATATTTCCCTTGGTAGAGAAACACTTCTGCATCGCTGCCTTTCACAGGCAACACCGAAGAATACATCAGGTATCTGTCTCCAAAATGGATCACAAATGGATTCTTAGAAAACGGCTTGCCTCTTCTGGTGGAATCAGCATACATCATTTTCTGATGATCTATTTGGGTTATATTTTGTCCATTAACAGTCAAAAAGGCAACTATTAACAGCAAACCGGATATTAAACTTTCCCTCACCTTATCATATTTTCTGAATGAATTATTTTAATCAGATTTAATTCGCGAAGCTCCTTCGTACCCTTGTAAGCTTCCCTTCTATTATTTTTTGAAATTGCTGCAAATTTTTTTGAATCTGGTTTCCTCAATTTTGACCGAAATAGGTTTTTGTAATACTTTTTGCCAATTCTATGTTTCGCTCCTTGTTGGCCTTCTCCAGCATATCCATAAACAGATAATATTTAAGCCAATAGCCTTGGCTGTACTGCTGTCTGACTGATTTTGGACTCTTTAGCAATGCGTACCACTGCGTATTAATTCCTTGATTCTCGGCCATCTGTACAAATGAGAGCGCATTCTTCCATGTTTTTTCTGAGACCGATTTATCCAGCTTGTTAAAATCGGCGTACTTCATGGTATTTATTTTCATCACTTCTGATGCATCGCTGATGCCAAGTTCTTTCAGTGAGAAAGTGAAATCATCCTTTTTGTCGCCATTCAGATCAAAGCTGATGGTATCGAAAAAGCCATTGTTGTCGGTGTCTTTGTAGCTGATCAAAGGGAAGATTGTCGGGTCAATGGGAGTTCTGACAGGTCCGTAACCGTCGTATAATCCGCCCATTCCCTGGTAGTAAAATGCATTCTGGTCGACCCTCCAATAGCCTGTTTCGGCTCCGAAGAGGTGAATCTTGCCATCCAGCGGACTGATGTAAAGGTTTCCATTTCCTGAGTTATCCAGATCCCATTCTCCGCGGTCGCCTACCGGATCCGACTGGGGATTGTCGTCCAGTCCGCCTTTTCTTGCACCGATGGTATATGGTTCTTTTGGATCAAGTAACTCAACTCTTTCCCAGCGTTCGCAGTCGTCGTCCTCATCGTATACCAACCAGGCTTCTTTCCATTTTCCCCTGTTGAAAACCAGGTCGAGGGCCTTGTCATGATCGGGATAGATGAACTCATTCAGTTGGCGGATCCGGGGATCCATAAAAAACTGATCAGCAGCTGGGAGCCCGCGCAAATTCTTGAACGGATGAACCTGATCCATGTAATTAAAACCTCCTCCACGAAGCGTGATGGTCATGTCGAAATCGAAAGGATTACCGGGAGAGTTGTCGTTGTCGAGATCGTAAGCCATCGTGACATAGTCGATTATACCGGTAAGATTGGTCAGATATTTGTCGCCGGGTTTTCCGAACGTTGGACGGTCCAGAAAGCGGATGGCAGATTCTGTTAAACCGTCCTTATCGATGTCGTAGAACAAAAATGGATTTTCCCAGTTTAGCCTCAGATCATTGATATTTTGAGGTGAAGCATGAATTTTCAGAAATAGCGTCTGACCGGAATAGTCCTCAAAAAAATCAGATTTGCCATCGTGGATCCAACAGCGTACCTGGAAAGTATTCCAGTCGATGTAGTTGAGGATGTTGTCCTTGTCGAGATCCATGTTCACCATAAAGTGGCCAGGTCCCCAGGATTTGTCCTTGTCTTTTTCGGCTACATATTCCGAAAAAATCTGAATATCGGCCTTCCCATCGTCGTTGGTGTCAACCCAGTCTATTACTGCATCCGAATAGCTGCCATATTTTCCATCCTTGTTGACATCAACCATCAGGCAATCATTGTCCGTATCGCCTTCAGTGTCGGTCATTTTCATGTCGTCGTCATCATCAATCCACTGGACTGGAAATCCATTTGAGGTGATATATTTCATCACATCCGGGTCTCCGTCTTTGTCGAGATCGAGAAATTCCGGTTTCGTTCCCGCCTTTGGCTGCAAGGGACGATAGCTATTGAGCTTGGTCGAGGTATTCCATGAAGTTCCGGCGATGGATGTTTCCTGAGCAAAAATTAGAGAAGGCCAACAGATCAGTGTAATCAGGATGAGTCGTGCACTTAGTTTTTTCATAAGTTTATTTTTTGATCATTTCGAAATGAGGCAGCCTGTCGAGCGAAACTTCAATCGCATAGCTCTTTCCTCCGGCATATTTCTTTCCGTCATCTCCAAGCCATTTACCTATAGGCAGTTTGACTTGACGGTTGTTTCCTTTGTTGGTAACAGGTGCAACCAAAATATCGTTTCCAAGCATAAACTGGTCTGTTACTGATTCAAATCCCTGGTTTGGAAAGAGATACTCCATGCTTTTCAAAATAGGTTCTCCGGTTTCAGCTGCTTCCCGGGCCAGCTTCATAATTAGTGGAGTAAACTTCATCCGTAATGCAACGGCTTTTTTGACAGCGGCTAAATGATCTGCATCGAGGATCCGCCAGGGGGCGACAGAAAACTGCATCATGGGCATCAGCGCATGGCATTGTGCTGAACGGACCACCAAATCCGGATCAAGAATGGAAGCATCAAGGAAGGAGGTCCAATCGCCTCCGCCAATCAAGTCAGGACAGGAGAAAGGATAGCCGCAAAGTCCTTCCATGATCATATTTGGAATTAGTTTCTGCAGATCAATCCAGCTATGGGCTTTGTCCTGCAAACGCTGAGCCAGGGGCTGTCCACCCATTTTCCAGCAGGCACGGTATTCGTTCAAAGGGAAGCGCAAACCAAACTGAGTGAACAGTTCACATTGCTCATTGGGTGTTACATTGCCCTTGCTGATGCCATTGGAGGGGTAAAACCGCATATCGCCTGCATCGAATTTGAACCCGTCTATGCCATAATCTTTCACCAGTCTGTCAAGCTGCTGATTGAACCAATTTACTGCCGATGGATTAGAAAAATCGAGCACAGCGGATTGGCCATTCCACCACTCTACCATGAGCGGTTTACTTTGTGATTGCCAGGTGTCTGATGCTTTTTCCCTTTCCAATAATAAGGACTTCGACTTCTTGAGTGAGTTGTATATGGCGGCCTGATCGGCACTGACAAAGGGACAAATCCAGAGCATCACCTTGAAACCCATGGAATGAAGCTTGTCGATCATGCTTTTCGGATCCTGAAAACGTCCGGGGTGAAATTTCCATAGTCCGTAATCCTCCTGCCAGGTGTCGTCTATCATCAGCACACCGGCAGGAAATCCGTTGTCCAGAATGCCCTGGGCATATTTCAGCACATCGGCCTGATTCTGGTTATAAGTCAGCTCGATCCAGGTATTGTACTGAGGCTTGGCAAAGAGCAGGCTATCCGGCATTTTGCCGCTTGCCGGGAAATATTTTTGGCGAATGTAGCGCTGAGCTTCTGCCAGGGTGTTTCCCTGTTTGCCGGTAACCACCTGATTGTAATGATCACTGATCACGATTTCGCTGCCTTTGAAGTCAAATTTGTAGGGTTGCGAACTCCATGCAAATTGTCCTTTGCTGGTAAAGATCAAGGGTTGAACCTGGTTGGATTTGTTGTTGCCGTAGTAATCCATGGAGTAATCAGCCGAGAATGGCATCAAATGTCCTTCATGGATAACTCCTGCCCACACTTTTTCGTCGGGTGAGAGGACAATTTTGTGTAGCTGACTTTTCTCCTGTCCATTGCCTGCATGCGTTACTGCAAGAAGCAGAACGATTGCGACCAATTTCATGAATACTGATGACCTGATCATTTTTTTGAGATTAGCCAGCTATTTTCCGGATAATTGAACTTTAAATGTTCCCTCGCCATTTTTTACCAGATAGGCAGGCAAACGAATTTCAATCCGTTTTAATCCATCAATTTTCCTGTCCAGATAGAATGGAGGCGGATCCAGAGAAATAACAGATACGTCCAATTCAGGATGGGCAAGATTGTTCAGTTTCAGTTCCTTTCCGTTTTGGCGCAGGATAGCTCCTCCTTTTACAATTTCAACATCGGCAGTTGTCATCAGTTGCCAGACAATGCTTTGGGTTGACTTACTCAGACTGAAATTATCTTCAACAAGAATGGAACGGTTGTTTTCCTTAAGGAATCGTCTGGAAGCAGCTTTCATATTGTTGCCATAAACGGCTTTCATGTCGAAAGTAGCCTCGGGTTTATCGCCCTCCTTAAATTCTTTCAGGGAAGCAAATCCGTTGTTCACGAAAAGTGCATTGTTGACAGTGATTGTGCTATGATTGAAATTATTCTTTGTGAGCAGGAGCCAGCGTTGGCAATCCTGACAATTGCCCCAAAGGTCGAAACCGGCTTGCTCCACTTCATTGTATGATTGATTTCCCGGATCAACGACCCAGCGTACGCCATCCAGCTCGAAAACGAAAGAGCCGGCATCCATGTTTCCATGACTTGTGGTTCCTTTTCCACCTTTTCCGCCGAAATAATAGCCTCTCGGATCATTCTCTCCGCCGGTAAAAATGACGATTGGATTTGGTCCGTCACCCTTCCAGGCAGTGGGTATTTTTGCATCCTCCTTTTGCTTGTATTGGGCAATCCATACCAGTGCCGCCCCCGAAATTCTGGATAATTCGCCAAGATCGGATGTCTGTGCCAGAAAGCGTTCCTTTTCAAAGAATGCCTTGTTTCCGGTTTTTGTGGCGAACCAGGCCAAGGTAACATCTCCTCCTGCACTTCTTTTGTCGCCGCAATCGGCATAGTTGAAGTACCAGCCGGAAGGTGCATTCATCAGCACCCTGAACATGGCACTTTTCTTGAATGCCGGATAATCAGCCAATCCGAAATCAGTTCCAAATGAACTTTCCAGCATGGCTGATGTGACAACAGAAAAACTGGTCCCGTATCCCCAATAGGTTGAACCTTCAGGATAAACGCCATCAGGAGCATATTCCTGCAAGGCATAAGGCATTCCATCCAATGAGCGTTTGATGGTTTTGGCTGCAAGTTCAGGATCTTTTTCAGCAATAGCAATGGAGGCAGCAATCATTCCGCCGTTGCAAACCTGGTTCCAGTTGTTGGTGCCTTTGATCCATCCGGTGTTTCCTTTTTCGTTGTAGCTGGGTTTGATGCCCTTCTCAATCAAGGAAGTTAAAGCCAGGTTGATGGTCGATTTTGGAAGTTTGCCGGCAGTCCAGTCAAGCGCCAAAGATACAGCCATCGACATCTCTGCTACATCAAGATAATGGGAAGGGTTCCAGTCGGTGAAATTACAAACGGCTAATACCTCCTCATTGATCCGCTTCAGGATTTTGTTGTTCTTTTCGATCCGGTAGACCATTCCAAGCATGTTGATGCGGTAAAGCATTTCGCGTGAAACGCCCAGCAATCTCCTGCCTTCCAGCTTTCTAACAAGCAAAGGTTTGGTCTGAATTTTTTGCGCATTGATTTGAATCGCTTTATACAGGTTTTTTACGACCGAATCGCTCTTCAATTTCTCCAGCAAAACTTTTTCGATTTTTGAGTTTAGAACAAGCCGCGGAAGCGATTTGTGCAAGTTCTGTTTCAGATACTCTACTGACATTGGATTTGCCAGTTTGGTCATTTCTTGTTCCTGCGAAGATGCTTTCGGTAGATTGGCTTTTGCTCCGGTATAAATAAAAAGTGCCAGGCAAAAAATGATGGTTGATAAATTGAATCTCATATCTTATATTTTTTAAGGTCACATTATTTGATCCCGGGAAAAAAAAAGGACTACAAAAAGGCTTTTCAGCTTTTTTGTAGTCACTTTCTTACTGAATCTAGAAAACGACCGGTGTGTATGTCTCCATCACAACGGCTCTGTCCCTCGCTACTAAAGTTTCGGTTGCCTCGTATGAAAATGTACTGTTCGAAACTTTGTATGTCAATGTTATACCATCTCTGTCTTTATTGCCCCAATTGTACTTTTTGGTCACAAAATCTCCTGTTCCGGTAATCGTGTAGGGAGATCCTGCAGGTGCAGAAACAGTACACTTCGTACCATTGAAAGTCAGCACCAGAGAATAGGCACCTGTCATTTTGGTTGAACGGAAAGAGGTGGGTACCGTTACCTGATAGCGTCCTGATGTCGTAAGCAAGGCGACAGGATTGCTCTCAACATAGGTTTGACTGTAGGTTGTCGTCTCAACTTCGGTGCCGGTGGCATCTTTTACCTTGTTCGAGCCGTAATGGAAATAATTACCATGAAACTCGTTGATGTATTTAACAGCAAACATGGTGAAGTTCTTTGGCGCAACGCTCCACTGCGAGATGACACGCGGATCTGCGGCTGCATTTGTTGAACTTCCTGACAAAATGGTATCAACATCTGCAGATGATTTGAGTCTCAACGGCACCACGTAGGTGTTTTTGATCGCCAGCGGGTCGTTGAAAAATGCATCTGTCAGTTGAACGGTAACGCCCCCGTTGTAACTACCTGTAGGAATTACAATCTCACTGTTTGAACTGAGCGTGTAATAACTGGTTGGAAGAACCTTGATAGGATCGCCTTTGGCAACAAATAAAATATTGTTGCAGAGGCTGTTGTCTACTGCAAAGATAAATTTCCTGTCTTTGGTGTTTTCATACAATCCGCCCATGGCAACAGAAATGACAAATTTATGGGCATTGTCATTGGCGTTGTCATAGATGTAATCACCCAGGACCAATGTTCTCACAGGAAACTGATAGGGGAAATAACCTGAAGTATAGTCAAAATCCGGGTGTGTGATTTCGAAATTTTTACACGAAAACAGCCCCGCAATTGTCAGTATTATTAAGAATATCTTTTTCATATTTCTATATTTTAGTGATCTTACAAATTATCTCCAGCCCTTGTTCTGGACAAAATTAAACTTAATAATTTCTTTGTCGGGTATCGGTCCGTAATGCATATAATTATTGTCATATGAGCGATTTTCGACCGTGAAATAGGTATAAGTTGTCCCATCTATTGCAACGCCTTTGGCAGGTTGGGTCAAATCTTCCTTCCACCTGCGCAAATCCCAGAACCTGAATCCTTCGAAACAGAGTTCGATCCTTCTTTCATTTTTGATTAAGGTGCGCATCTGGTCTTTGCTTGAAATGGTGGCAAGATAGGCATCCGGTTGTGTAATACCTGCCCGTTTGCGTATTGCACCAATGACATCTTTAGCAGAGAATGTATAGGTGCCTTTGCCATCCGGTCCCCAGGCTTCATTGGCAGCTTCAGCGTAATTCAGGTATAGTTCGGTGTAACGGATGTGCGTCTGAAAATGCTGCTGTGTAGAGGAGGCAGCCGGATTGGCATTGACCTCTTCTCTTAGTAATTTTCTCAGGTAATATCCGGTTCTGGTAGATGTCTGTGTTGCATCCAAAGCATTGCTTCCACCACCAACACCGGTGTTGATAACAGTACTCTTCATGCTGGCACCATTGTAAACCACATAAAGTGCCAACCTTGGATCTCTGCCCACATACGGTGTTGCCGCATTGAATTTTGAATTCACATCAGTGATGGGATAGCCGTTGGCCATTGGAAAAGCATCTACGAGATTTTGTGTCGGATTAACTCTTCCGTTGCCATAAAGAGAAGGAGGGAAATTGGCTACTTCCCGAACCTGATCTGTATAAACCGGCCTCCTCCAGAGGATTTCGCTAAGGTCTTTCAAGTCGCCGCTTGAGAGATTTGCCTCTGTGACCTGGGCTGCCAGATAAAAGATATGTCCTTTTGGATCCAGACCAGAAACCCCATTGATCCCTGTTAACAACTCCGCCGTATAGTTGGCAGCATTTTGCCAAAGGGTGGCGTCACCTGCGGCATTGAATGCCGGACTTGCTGCCAGCAAGGCCAGACGAGCTTTCAGTGCTTTGACGATCCTTCCACTCACGCGCTGACGGGAAAAGTCACCCATAACCGTATTGAATGAGTTAATATCAGTTACTTCACTGAATCCTGCAGGTAAATTGGCTATTGCGGCCAAATTGCCATAATCCATTGGAAGGTATTTTTGTGCTTCCGCAAAATCGGCATAAGAACTGGCAACACATTCGGCAAAAGTATTCCTCGGTTTGGCAAATGATTGCTGGGTGGCCAGAAACTCGTTGTAGATTGGCGTTCCCAATAATGCTCCATCCGATCCAAAACCGCCATGGTTGCGCAATAGGTAATATTTAAACATCCCGCGTAAAGCGAATGATTCACCTTTGAGGCGTCTGATGAACAATTTATTTTGTTCCGGACTGGTCCACTTCCAATCGATCGTGTCAACAATGCTTAAGAATTCATTGATGTACAAGATGGCTCTGTTGGAGTTATCCCAAAGGTTCTGAGGATCGTAGAGTGCCGACCATTCCCCTTTTGCCATTCTCATGTAGGAGTTAAGCTTGTCGTTGGTCACTGCATCGTCGGTAGCCACTTCATCCCAACGGTAATCGTTGGTGGGAATATAGGTGAAGGCCCTGATCAACAAACCTTCTGCATAAGACGGGTCATTGTACACCCTGTTGAAAGTACTGTGGTTGTCATTTTCGGGTTCTAAAAATTTGCATGCTGACACCACCAGCAGTGAAACCATCGATAATGCAAATATCTTAAAGGATCTCATAATTAAATCTTTTTAAGTTAATTAAAAATTGGCTTTTAAACCCACAGAAAATGTGTTGTAATAAGGCTCGCCACCAGCATTTGTGTCCCTGATCTTCAGATTTTTTGCAAACTGAAAAACATTGGATGCATCAACAAACAAGTCCAGGTTTTTCATATTCATTGATTTGGAAATGCGTTCTGGCATGTTTAATGTCAGCTGAATTTTGCGAATCTGGAAATAATCGTTGTTGTACAACCAATAACTGGACCTGCGGTAATTGTTGCTGTTGGTTTGTGAACTAAGTGCCGGATAGGTCGCTGTCGAAGCAGTAGCCGGTGTCCATGAATTCAAAACAACCTCTGAGTACTTCTTGTTTCCGTCTACCCAGTAATAGTTTCCTTCCAAAAAGTTCTGTGCTCCACTTCGTCCTTCACCCATGACAAACAGCGTAAGGCTTTTGTAGGAAATTTTCAGCTGGACTCCTCCCGACCAAGGTGTTTGATAACGGCGCAGGTAAACCTCATCGTTGGTGTCTACCACACCGTCGCCGTTTTGATCTTTGTATTTAATGTCTCCAGGTCTGACGGTACCGAAGGATTGGATTGGGCTGGCTTTGATATCAGCAAGATCCTGGAAGAGACCCAGGGCCTCCAGTCCGAATGTTGCATCCACTGGTTGTCCTTGTCTGTATTGATAGGTATTGTTGTAGACCTCGTCAACTTTGGTTCTTTCGGATGTTACATAAAGTGCATTCACGCCAACATAGAACTTCCAGTTTCGAACTGTTTTATTGAAATTCAGACCCAGCTCAACTCCTTTGTAATTCTCCGATCCAAAATTCTGGTAAGGAATAAAATCAGTATAGAAACTAGGGTAGGTGGTGGCCGGACGTGAAACAAGACCACTGTAAAGATCATAGAAAAGATTCACCTCAGCTCCCAGTGTTTTTTTGAAAAAGAGTCCTTCAGCGCCAAAGTTGATTTCGTTGCGTTTAACGAATCCCAGATCCGGACTATTTGGCCAGCTTGACATGACACCAGAGCGGCTTCTCAATCCTTCGTTCCAGGCATAACTGCCTGAAGTGGTGTAACGGTTGTCATAATAGTAGAATCCTCCGATAGGAATATCAGAATTGATGATACCTGCAGACAGTCTGAGTTTCAAATAATCAATGGCACTGGCAGACGATAGAAAGTCCTCGTTCTTGGCCATCCAGGCCAAACCCAATGTAGGAGAGAATCCTCTGTTGTTGCCACTTTGCAGCTTCACGGAATTGACATAAGCGCCGCTGAAATCAACCAGATATTTGTTTTTGTAAATATAAGTTACCTGTAATCCAAGGTGTGATTGCTTAACTCCCTGAAAATCACCCTGTTCTTTGGAGTTGCTTCCATAGCCAAGAAGTGATCCGGTAATGTGGTGACTGTCACCGAAGGTTCTGTCATAGCTGAAGAGCCCGTAAAACCCAAATTTCCTGTAAAAAAAGGTATTTCCAACCACCTGAGTCCCGGGTCTTGCATCCAGGCCATACTGTTTCAGACTAAGTATTTTGTCTGAGGCAACATCCCATACTGGTTCGTATACAGAGTACTGGTTACCTACTGTTTGGTCGTAGCTCATAAGGTAGTCAAAGCTGATATTGGTATGGAAAGAAAGTCCTTTCGTTAGGTTATCCAAATCGACGTCGACCCTGTTGTTGAAAGAGAATTTACGTGCAATGCTTTCCAAAACGCCACCTGAATAGCCGTCAGCAATGGCATTGGTCAGGAAATTGGTGTTCCCCCCAAGGAGATACTGTCCATCAACATCGTTTTTTCTTCCTTTTAAAAGTGGATCTTCGGGATCCATCAGGCTGAATGGAATTATCGGGGCAAATTCGAAAGGTCTGTTGGTAGCAGCAGCTCCCCAGAAATCACCTCTTTGCCTTTTGTTGTTGGCAAATGTAGCTGTACCATCAATAGAGGTTTTAATGGCCCGATTGATCTTTAAATCGACATTTCCCCGAACATTGAAAATGTTGTTCCTTGCGTTAGCCGCCTGACCAAAATCAAGAATACTGCCGCTAGAATACCAGCCAATATTGGAATAGTATTTGGCGATATCGTTGCCTCCAGAAAATTCACCTTTCAAATCGAAATAATTTTTGAAAGACTTCATGTACTCGCTGGAATAGTAATCTACACTAGGATACCTGTAATTGTTTCCTGTCCGGTAATTTTGAATGGTTGCATCGGCGTATGGCGCGGTAAGACCATCGTTTAACCTGGCCTGGTTGAAATAGGTCATATTGTCGGCCGAATTCAGGAATTTTGGGAGCTCCCTGGGTGTTGACAATCCGTAATTGGCAGAAAAACCAGATTTGTTTTTGAAAGCCTCTCCACGTTTTGTCGTGATCAGTATAACACCGTTTACAGCGGCGCTACCATATAAAACGGAAGCATTCACATCTTTGAGGACCGTAATTTCGTCGATTTCAGACATTCTCAGGGAAGTAATATCCCTGGGCAATCCATCCACCACAAACAGGGCATTTCCGGAATTCAAACCGCTTCCGGTAAGATCGGCTACGTTGATGCCAATACCGATACCACGGATGGTATTGCTTCCGATGAGACCCAATGTCCTACCTGTTAAGACGTTATCCGCCCAAATGGAGTTGTCGTACTGGCCGATATCAGTCGTGTTGACTTTACTGACAGTTCCAACAATGTCACCTTCAAAGGCTTGTCTAAAAGCCAGATTGACTTTTGCATCCTTTTCGTAAAGGAATTTGGTCGAGGTCAGCGTGATTTTGGTTTTGAGCTTTGCTTCATCAACGGTTAAGGTGATGACATCAAATTCATTGGCTTCGATAATCAGCTTTGACCCTTGTTCTACGGAGATTGTAAATTTACCTGCCGCATCCGTTTTGGTATAGGAGTTTCCGCTAAAGACTTCAGCATTGGCAACTGGTTTACCATCTTTGTCAATCACCAGAGATTTAACAACGATTGACTTTTCATCCTGGGCTCGGGCATTATTTGGAATAAACAATATTGCCAAACTTAGAAAAGCCAATATGATTGAGTATTTTTTCTTCATTTGTTAAAGTTTTTAATTTATTTTTAACCTTACCATCCCGGATTTTGTGGGAAACCTTCGTACTGCTTGGTGAATTTCACCTGAATTGGCAACCAGTTGTGCTTCTTGTCGGCAGTTCTCCTGACAATTAGCCTTTCAACAATGTTGATTGGTTTTCCATTGCTTCCTCTGTCAAAATCGATTGCTGTTTTGTCCAGATACCTGGCATCTCCATTTCTGTTCCAGCGGCGCAGGTCGCAAAAGCGGGATCCTTCAAAAGCGAGCTCAACAGCCCTCTCACGAACGATTTCCTCAAAAAATGCGGCCGAACTTCCGGTAAACTTGGCATTGATGTTTGGCAATTGTGCCCGGTTTCTTACCACATTCAAAGCCTGTTCTGCTGTCAGTGTGTAATTACCAGACGTACTTTGAGGAGTGCCTTTGTCACTGTAGATGACTGCTTCAGCATACATGAGATAAATGTCAGCAAGACGCAGGTAAGGAATAAACTCCATCAATGATCCTGCCACGGTTAAGGAGAAAGTTGGACTCAGTCCGCTGAACTTCTTTTGGTAGTATCCTGTCACGCTCGGTGGATTGATCTGTGAGCGATGGCGACCACCATTGTACAATTGTGCAAATTGGTCAGCGCCGGCAGTAGCCCACCATTTTTCACCATCGATGGCTATGTCCTTGTAAAAGCGGGGTTCACGGCCTGTCCAAGGGTCATTGGGATTGTAGCCTGATGCAGGATCTGTAATAGGTAATCCATTAGCCATGCCGTAATTCTTGGTAAAATTGTGCGCAGGCACATCGGCATTCGTTCCACTGTTTAATCCCATGGAAGATGGAGCAATGGCACCTGTGGTTGAGTTCCTGACACGGGTTCTGTCGTAAATGGTTGGTGTCATGATCGTCTCTGTTCCACCCGGTCTCAGGTTGTTCAGTTTAATGAAATTGTCGGTCCAGGTTGCCCAGGATTGCATTTTATAAATACCTGTTTTATCGGCTAGGGTAAGCAGTTCGCCAAAAGCTGCAGCTGCCTGTCCGGCCAAAGCAGTATTGTAAGTATTTCCTCCTTTGGCTTCTTCGTTCATCATCGGACTGGCAGCATAGAGCAATGCTTTACCCAGGTATCCCAATGCATGAAACTTGTTGATCCGGTCGCGGTTGTTCAACAGTGTTTTCTGTCCGGGAGCTGACAAATCCCAGTGATTTGGGAGGAGATCTGCGGCTGCCCTGAAATCGGCTGCCATCTTTTTAGCCGTTTCCTGAAAATTGAGTCTGTTGAATTCAGCAGAAACCATGCTTGCAGTTGGGTCGAGTACTTTGGTGATGTAAGGCATTCCACCCCAGTAGCGGCATATTTCGAAATAAAACCATCCTCTGAAAAACAGTGCCTGACCTTTGATGTGGTTTTTCTCCTCGGCAGTTCCTTCAAACAGACCTGCTTCATCAATTTTTTCCAGTGCCATATTGGCTTTGCGGATGGCATACCATGCGTATTCCCAAATTCGCCTGTCTCTGGCCGTGTTACTGGACAATGTTGAGGTAGTAGGAGTTACACCAAAGAAATAGGTCTCATTGCCCCAGTAGTTTCCCAAATCGAAATTGTACATGTAATTGTTGAGAGTCTCATCTGCGAACAAATATTTGTTCCAGGCTCCTGCCTTATCTGGGTCGACGATGCAATTGTACATCTCTTCCACAAACCCCTGGAAACTTGTGAAGTTTCCAAAAACATCTTTATCTGTTATACTGGCTTCGGGAGCTTTGTCGAGGTATTTTTCGCACGAAGTTGAACCCAGCATTAAAATCAGGAAAATGATTACGGAGTGTAAATAGTATTTTGTCTTTTTCATTTTCTTACAGCTTAAAAAGTTAATTCAAGTCCAAACATGATCCTCTTGACTGTTGGATAGGCTCCTTCAGTAGCACTTCCTCCTGTGTAAGTCAATTCTCTGTCGTCAGGCAATGCCGACCAGAAGTAAAGGTTGTTTCCGTTAAGTGAAAGCTTCAAATTTGAAAAGCCCGCTTTTTTAACCCATGGGAGATCATTGAATGTGTAGGCAATCTCCACTGTTTTGAGTCTTAAATAGGAGGCATCATACAGGAAATAATCGCCGATATTCTCTGCCTGCGTTTTCCATCTTGGTAAAAAGGAGGTGGCATTCTGGTTGTCTTTCGACCAGTAGTCGGCCACGTGGGCATACAGAATATCTGTATCGCTGGCATAGTTATCGAAGCCAATATAACGGTTGGCATTGTTGACACCGTAAAGCTGAATCATGAAGGAAAGACCTTTGTAATTGCTTCCGAGGGTCAAACTTGCCGTATTCTGAGGAATTTCAGAATAACCTACAGGAGGTGTATCATCGCTGCCTTTGATGATTCCATCTGCATTGAAATCGATTAAATCATAGTATCCCGGGAGTTTTTGAAGATCCGCAGTTTCCGTGGGAACACTGGCATAGACCTCATCCCAGTTGTTGTAGAATTTGGTCTTTAGCAATCTTTTTTGCTGCCCGATCGGGAAACCTTTTGATTTCAGATATTCATACTGAAGTGGCGGGTCATCTCTTTCGATGATGGTGTTTTCGTTATGGGATATCGACAGATTGGACCATAAGCTGAGGTTCTCAGTGAGTTTCTTGTTGAACGCCAGTTCAATTTCGTATCCCTTGGATTTTACCTGCCCAAGATTGGCACTTGGCGGAGTCGCTCCAAAAAATGCGGGAATATTCCGCTGGCTTCCTGCAAGTAAAATGCCTGTACGATCTTCTGTGTAATAGTCTACGTTCAAAGTAAACAAATTCTTAAAAATGGACAGCTCCAATCCTGCATTGTTCTTGATGGCAGTCTCCCATTGTATGTCAGGATTTCCTACCACAGATTCCCTGTACATGGTATAGGGGCTTAAACCATTGGTGATCTCATTTAATCCTGCCTTGCCGGCATAAGCATATTGTGAATCATACAACCAGCGGCTACCGCTGACCTTGTCGTCTCCAACTTTTCCCATGCTGAATCTCAGTTTCAGCTTGTCAACCCATTTTACTTTGAAGAATTTCTCATTGGAGATATTCCAGCCCAATGCGACTGATGGGAAAAAAGCGAAACGGTATCCAGGACCAAATTGTTCAGATCCATTATAAGCACCATTCATCTCAAAGAGATATTTTGCATTGTAATCATACGTTGCACGGAAAATCCAGTCTTCACGATAGTTTTTGAACATACTTCCTGATGCTGCTTCTTCCCGCTTAAATAGTCCCATCGCAGAGACACTGTGTTTTTCGAATTTTCTGGCATAATTCAATTGTGCCTGGTACATCAAGCGTCGGTCTACCGGAATACCGGACGTCCAGTTGGCACCATCAACGATTGCTTCATCCAGGATGGTCCAGGGCCTCAGCACCCAGCCATACTCTTC
>JBAXED010000001.1:0-112766 GCA_037140615.1 Prolixibacteraceae bacterium | reverse complement strand
CAAAAAATGACTCGAACATTTTTTTGAATGAACCTGAATTTTTACTCATCTTTTTAATTGTTTTCGTGGTTAAATAAAACTTTTGTGAATCTCTATTTTTTTGTTGTTGATTCCTTGTTGATTATTTGCCTAATGAGGCATTGTAAACCCTACTCTTGGTGACGCCTATTTCAATTGACTTGTAGTCTTTTGCGCTGATTACCAGAATAGTAGATGCTTCCGGCATGGTGAACTTGTATTCCCCTTTTGCATTCGTCCAGGCCTCTGCAGCTGTATCCTTAACCCTGACAGATGCTCCGGCTATCGGTTGACCAGATTTGTCTTTGATGACACCCGTAATTTCGTTAGGATGTGCTTTTGGTTTGGCACTTGACTGAAGTGCAGCGATATATTGAACAGAAGATTTCGCCTGTGCATTTCCTGGATCTAAAGCAAGAATTTTGTTGTAATATTCGTTGGCCCTGCTGTATTCTCCCATCGACATATAAAGGGTTGCCATAGAACTATGAGCTTTGATTACGATATCCTTGTTTTGCGGATCAAAATTAGCCATACGGTTGTAATATGCTTTGGCGGCATCGTAATTGTCGGCCTGAAGGGCATTGTATCCCAAATAGCGAAGAGCATCATATATCTCATTGGCATTTTTAATTGAGTCAACAGAAGCTTTGGACAGAAGGGCACTGAATTTTTGTTTACCAAGACCTAATTTGTTGTCGGGGTCTTTGGCCGAGGCATTGTTGGCATCCCAAAGATAGGCTGGAAGATAATCTGGGTATTTTGTGATCAGTTGGTTGAAAACAGCTTCAGCTTTGTCAAATTCTTTTCCTTGATAATAGGCTTTGCCAATTTGAAGGAAGTTTTCTTCAGAATCTTTTCCTCTTGCAATTAATCGTTTCCAGGAATCTGCAGCTTGACTGTAATGTCTGTGCATATAGTGGGAATTAGCCTTTTCCTGAATTAAGTTGGCATCTTCATCACTAAAAGTAATGGCTTTTTCATAGGCATCATAAGCTCTGGCCAGCTCTTTCTCAGTCGTATTCACACTCGTCTGAAGATCATTAACTTTTGAAGCGAGAGGTGCCTCATCAACTTTTTCTTTTTCTTTGGCAGCTCCTTTTAATGATTCATTTTTCTCTTTTACCTTAGCCAGTTCCGCATTGGCTTTATCAAGTTCTACCAGCATTTTTGGGAAATTCTGGTTTTTCTTCATGATAATACGCGCAAGATAAATGTAATCTTTCTTCAGGATCCTGTCTGCAGCAAGAGTTGTAAATAGACGATCCATGTAGATGAGGGCCTGTGGATAATTGCCTTGCTCGTAGCAAGAATATCCGGCAATTCTGTTCAAGTATGACCTTGATTGATCTACTGCAAAAATATCTTCAACATTCTTAATTACTTCAGCATAATTCTTTGAATAGAAGAGGGCATTCACGTAGCGAATTTTTGCCGGAATATTTTGGTTGGTCAATTTCAGGTATGTTTCAAAGTAATCTTTGGATTCTTTGAATCTTCCTGCCATAGAATATAGTTGTCCTAACTCCCGATAGGCAGGTGCATAATTTTTATCCAGGGCGATGGCTTGTTCATAATAAGGAATAGCAGCCATTAGGTTACGACCTTTAAAATAGATACTACCTATTTTCATGTTGGCCATTGGAGAATTTACATCAATCTCCTGGGCTTTGTTGTAATTTTTGATTGCCAGCGATCCATTGTTCACAAGCAAATAAAGATCTCCTGCAATGATGTAAATTTCACCATTTTTTTGGTCGATGGAAATGGCTTCCCGGATATTAGGCATGGCCAAAGTTGTATCAACGCGGTCAAAAACAATATATGACTCAGCCAGCTTTGCCAAAGTATAGGCATATTCCACGGGATTTGGAATCTTTGAAACCTTCTTGTATGGAAGCAAAAAACTTTTTGCCTTCGATCTCATCTGATTGGCAGTTGCCTGGTCACCTAAATAGGATGCAACTTTTGCCAATCCAACATAGTTAAGTGGGTCACTTGGAACTAGGGCAATCCCTTTTTCAAATTGCTGCCTTGCTTCTACAGCGATAACTTTTAGAGAGTTGGAAATTGAATCGGAAAAAAAGTTTAACAAAGTATTCTCTCCAAGCCGATAATAAACCTTGCTGCTTGGGCCGCTCTTAGCCAGATTTTGGAGAATCTGATCCGCTTTGTCGTATTGTTCGTTATTTGTTGCGGTGATTGCTTCTTCCAATGTCTGAGCTTTTAATCCGGCGACACCGAAAAGCATAACCAGTGTCAAAATTAAAGAAGCCTTTTTTACTAAGCGAGTTATCATTTTTGCGATATATTAAAGTTACTTTTTGAACTGAATTAATCGAATTGGCATGGTTGCAGGGACAAGTCCGGATTTGAGGATAATTCTCTGCCCCCGTTCTGAAGAACACCACGAAATAAAGCCAGTGCCCAATCCTTTGAAACTCTCTCTTGAAACCATGTTGATCTTCCTGGTAAAGGGATACGATTTATCATAAATAGAGCCCTGGACAGGAAGGAAATAGGAGCCAGGACTTAATAAGCTTTGTGACACTGCAGCAATTTTGATTTTGTCAGAGAAGGAACGGCTTGTAGAATCATCTCTGTCACAAATCCAGTTGACACTTACCAAGCCAATCGCACTTTTGTTTTTTGTGACATAATTAATCACTTCTTCATTGTTGTTTACCGAATAGAAGTTGGATGGCAACTGAGAAGGAAGTTTAAATTCTTCCTTAAAGTAACGGATGTTGGTAGAATTTTCATTGTCAAAAACCGCAACAATTTTTCCGAGTTTGGATTGTGGGTTAATTTCTTTCCAATCAATTAACTTACCGGTGAAGAGATCATTGATATTTTGATATGTCAAAAGTGAGTCCTTGTTTTCTTTATTCAGAACCAGAGCTATTGCATCATAAGCTACTGCAGTTGTTCTAACAATGGTCTGCATATTCAGAAGAACCTCTTTTTGCTGCGCAGACGGCTCCCATGCGGTAACAATGACCTTTACCGAATCTTTTAGAAAAGCAGCTATCAGATCTTTTTCGGTAAGGTAAGCAGGAGTTATGTGGGCATATTTATAGACAGAAGTAAAAGTGGCAATTTCCGCATCGACAATTGGTCGGAAGGAAGCATCCGCAGAAATACGGATGTTACCCCTGGTTGGAGTCTCTGAAAGCTCAGAGGTTTTAGGGCTAGAGCATTGAATACCAATCAGTAAAACAATAGCTATTACAACGAGCACAAATCCCGATGACTTCAAATTCTTATATATTGAAAACAGCTTCACTAATTCAGTTACAAATGGTTAAAATTTCGTTGCAATAATAATAAATCAAATTTGTTATAGGGCAATAAATTATGAGATTCTTAATTTTTTTTTTGGCGAATCCTTTAAATTTCAAACTAGAACAGTGCAAATTACTTATAAAATTTAGATTGAATTTAAATTAAGCAGATTCATACAATGTTTCTCCCTAAATGACCCTGAATTATTCTTCTTCCTCTTCAAAAAAATTCTCCTTGATTTTATGATAAGCAACAACAATTCGGTAGATGCCATATAAAAAAAGTGGAAAAGCAAAAATGGCCCTCATAGCGATATCAACATGACTGAAAAGTGAAGTAAAAAAAAGTATGTAAGCAAGTCCAAGATAAAAAAAGATCATCAATGTACTGACTATGGCCATTACTCTATCATAAAGTCTTCTGCTACTCATTCTTGGTGATTTTATTTGGGGTAAATATACAAAATTTGTTGACAATTTATTTCAGCCAACGGTTCAGCCAATCGAAAAAGACACGTTGCCAAAGTATGCCGTTCTGAGCCTGAAGAATCCAGTGGTTTTCTTCAGGAAACAGCAGAAGCTCTGCCGGAATGCTTTTTAACCGCGCTGAATTAAATGCACCTAACCCTTGGGTATAAGGTATCCGATAATCTCTTTCCCCATGAATTACCAGCATAGGAGTATCCCAGTTCTGAACCAGTTTGTGAGGGGAGAAATTTTTGTAAGTATTCTGAGCTACCGCATTTTTCGCATCCCAATAAGATCCGCCATTGTCCCAATTGACAAACCACATTTCTTCGGTAGTTGAATACATAGCTTCGAGATTGAAAATGCCGCTGTGCGAAATAAATGCCTTAAACCTTCCCTGATGGATTCCTGCAAGGTAGTAAATAGAATATCCGCCATAACTTGCACCAACAGCACCAAGCTTAGTTTTATCAACATATGGTTCTGCTGCAAGGGTATCTATAGCAGTCAGATAGTCTTTCATATTCTGGCCTCCATAATCGCCGGATATTTGTTCATTCCAGGCCTGACCGAATCCGGGTAATCCGCGACGGTTTGGCGCAATGATAATGTAGTTGTTGGCAGCCATTATCTGGAAATTCCACCGATACGACCAAAACTGACTGACCGTACTTTGTGGTCCGCCTTCACAGAACAAAAGTGCAGGATATTTTTTCTTCGGGTCAAAGTGAGGAGGATAGATGATCCACGCCCGCATTTTTTTCTTGTCGGTGGTTGTGATCCATCTGCTCTCAACTTTACCAATAGTTAACTGATCCAGAATTCCCTTATTGACATTGGTTAGCGGTTTGTCCAGGCCTGTTTTTGGGTCGACCAGATAAATCTCGGCCGGCTGAGACATAGATACTTTGGATGCAATTAGCTTGTCTCCGGCAAGATCGACACTCTGGTAATTGTGAACACCATCCGTGATTCTTGAGATCTTTTTGGCAGCAAGATCTAGTTTGAAAATCTCGTCAGTAGCCTTAATATCTGAAATAAACCAAATGGATTTGCCATCCGCAGACCACACCGGACTCTGTACATTCTGATCAAAACCTGAAGTCAGGTCTTCCTTCTTTCCTGAAGTAAGATCAGCCATATAAAGCCTTACCTTGTCAGCTTCATATCCATCCCGTTCCATGCTTTCCCAAATAATTTTTTTCCCATCAAACGAAAAGACCGGATTCTGATCATAGCCCATCATGCCTTCCGTGAGATTTCGGGTTGTACCATCTTCGAGGTTGTACAGATAGATGTCAGAATTGGTTGACAATGCATAATCCTTGCCTGCCTTTTTCTTGCAGGTGTATGCCAGCATCTTTCCGTCTGCACTCCAGGCAATCTGTTCGCTCCCTCCATTGGGTTTTAAAGGGGAGTCATATCTTTCATCTTTCTGGAGATCTATATCCCCGGTTAGGCCGGATTCTGAGTATTTCGCAACAAAGATATGCTGATAAGTTCCATCACCCCATGTATCCCAGTGCCGGTACATAATATCATCGTAAAGGCGGGCATTTGCCATTGGAAGATCAGGATATTTATCGTGAACGTCTTTATCCACCTTAACAGTACCAATATAAAACAGATGCTTTAAATCCGGAGCATATTTGAATCCGGAGATACCGTCTTTTACTTTTGAAATCTGAATTGGAGAGGTCCCGTCAGGATTTATCTCCCAAAGTTGCGGTTCACCTGAAGCTGTCGAAATATAACCGATTTTCAGGCCATCAGGTCGCCATGCAGCCTCCGATTCTTTTTCAGGAGTATCTGTGATCCGAATGCTCGCTCCGCCTTCGCTGGGAACAAGATAGAGATCCCGGTAGGATTTGTTTTCAGGAATGTTGAAATAGGTAATATCATACAGCACCTTTTTGCCATCCGGCGAAACTTTTGGGGTACCTACGCGTCCGAATGACCAGAGTACCTCTGGAGTCATTCGATCGGAAAGTAGTTTTGGCGTTTCAGGGACAAAATTTTTCTTGAGAGGCGGGATATTATCAGTCGCATTAATCGACCAAACAGAGGATGCTGTTAAAAGCAGGAGAGCTGTAAAAAGGGTTTTCATGTTCTTCATTTTTTTGCAAAAGTAGCATCATTTGGATTGAAGTCAATAAAAAATGTTGGTATCTTCGTTGTACATTTACCGCCTTCCTGAATCTGTTTTGCTTAATACCGTTCGATGCTATTATTGCCTGATTAAGCTGCAATGAAAATGATTCAAAATTTAGAGATCCAAGGTAATAGGTAATAGGGCAACACTTTGAAAATGAATTATTTTTGATGGAGCGTGCATTTTTGGAAACAATTTTTCTATGCGGAGTTGCCTTGATGGCACTTCTTGAATTATTCTATCTTCAGAATTTTGCTGAGGATAGAAAAATATTGAATTTTCAGAAGAAGAAGCGAACATTTGTTTTTTTGCTGGTTGCCGGGATTCAGGTTATTCCATTCATGTACATCTTCTCAGTCGATTTTGGACCAACCGATTATCATTTTTGGAATTGGCTAAGTATTCCGGTTGCTTTTTGCTTTGGATTTTGCATCTGGCTATTTATCAAAGCATTGTCAGATTTAGGAAAATGGTGGACGCCTGGCCAGGAATTGAAAGATGACTTGGAGCTGGTGACGACCGGTGCCTTTCACTATGTCAGGCATCCAATGTATTTGGCTTTATCCGGTATCGTGATCTGTCAGGTTTTCATGATTCAGAACTGGATTGCAGGTCCAATATCCCTATTATTGGTTACACCATTCATTATTTACCAAATCAGACGGGAAGAGCGCTTGCTAATAAAATATTTTGGAGAAGATTACAAAGACTATTGCAGAAATACGGGAATGCTATGGCCAAAGGACGATAAATTGCCATTACTTAGAAAGATCTTCCGGGAGATAATTAATATCCTGAAATTTCTTCTCAATTTTTCCTGGAAACACATCAGAAGTTTTTCAAGAAATGCTCCATCAAAATTAGTGAATAGTAGCCTTCAGATCTTTCGCAGACAACGCACGGCGCATAGGGAGTAAGTCCTTCTTGGACCCACGTTTCACTTCACATTTTTCCTTGTAATGAACCAGGTAGGTACATTGAATAGCCTGAACGCGTTCCATATTGCAAACCTCTATCAGTGCATCTATGACGTAATTAAAAGTATGGTAATCGTCATTGTAGAGCACAAGAGAATTTTTGCTTTCCAAACCATCAGAATTTTTGTTTTTATGCCGGACAGACTTGTCAGTATCCATACTTCAAAACGTGTTATAGTTAATAGCATTACAAATAAAACGAAATTATTTTCCACTTGCAATTTTAATGGCTTCATTCACTTTAATTCTTTCTCCATTAAGAAAGGCAGCCACAAAGGCATCCTTGATCCCTTCGGAAACCATTTGATCCTTAAGATTGCATGCTTCCTTGTAAATTTTGAGACTTCCAACAGTATAAATGAAATTATTTCTGGAATCTGTGTATCTGTCAATTTTCATCAGTTTACTTATTTTTATGTAAGCCTTTCTAAAAGCTGTTGACCGTAGATCATTCTTAAATGAACCGATTTGTACTTTGAAAATAAGATTCTCAACCTCACCACTATTTGCCGATTTTTCGACCGAAATAACCTCCGTCTTTGGAACCGCAATCAGTTCTGTGTTTTTCGGGATAGTCGAAACTTGCACCTTCTTAAAAGGTTTTCCAGTCAATTTGTCGAATGTGACTACTATCGCGCCTTTCATTCCTTCCCGGATAAGCTGATCTTTCATCTTGGAAGCATCAGATTCGTTAGAGAAATTTCCGACGGTGTAGACAACAAATTTTTTATCACCGGTGATAATATCGATTTTCCTCAATTTGCTTATTTTGGCATAAGCTTGCTTGAAGGAGGAAGTCATAATGCCATTTTTAAAAGAGCCAATTTGAACCTTGTATGTCAACTCTTCCGACTGGGGATTTTTCACCTCGGTTTCTAACCTGGGAAGGATCTTTTCGGATACAACTATGACAGAATCTTTGGGCAATTCTGGTTCGGGTACTTTTTCCAGAGCTTTTTCTTCTTTTTTCTTAGTTTCATTCAGTTTATTTTCTCTGTCCTGGATGATGACATTGTATGCAATTGCTCCTTTTGTGCCTTCCCGGTCCCAGTAGGCAGATTCCTTCACTCTGGATTGTTCGAGGAATTTCTCCCTTTCCCTCATCAGCTGATAAGATTTTTGCTCACAATCAACGATTTGCTGAACAAGTCCAAGTCGTGTGTCAACCCGGGCAATCTGCTCATGTTGTTTTCTTAACGAATCCGTCAGGGCAAGGATAGAATCATTTTTCCCGGTACACATCCAGGCTTTTGTAAAGAGGACTTTGCTGGCTTCACTCTTAAAATCATCAATGGAGTGGTAGGCTAACAACTCATTGACTTGAAAATTGAACCACGATTTTTTGAGAGCTTCGGGCACAGGAAAATTATTCTCGTCAATTTTAGGTGGTGGTTTAAGCAAAGTATCTCCAAAAAGAGAGGAGTCAGCAGTTTTAACCGGATTAAATGGATTGACCCTTTGTTTGCAGAGATCAACATAGTAATCAAATTTGAGAGATTTCTTCTCCTGCCTTGTGCCGACCTTTTCAAAACGGTCATAAAAATCCATTGCTTCCTGCCATTGAGCTAGTGCATGAAAGTAGTTGCCGAGGTAAAAATTTGCATTGACAGGCGTTTTGTCGACAACAGAATTCAGAAGTGCTTCTTTTGCGGCAGTCTCAAAGATGTTGTTTTTTATGAGAGACACACCATAATAATAGTTGTACATCACATTATCCGGATAACTCTGGGCTAGTTTTGCAAAAATTGGCAATGCCTTATCGAAATTCCCTTGCTGAAAATAGTCAATTGCAAGTGTCTCTTTGCCAACTGTCTGTTGTCCAACGGATGGTTCAATCAGAAACAGAAGAAAAGCGGACAGCGCTAAAATCAATCTATTAAGAAAAGCTTTATTCATACCGAAATTTTCGTGCAAAAATTCGTTCTAAAAATACAAATTTAACCCATTTTTAGAGAACCGGCAGATTAATTGATTTTTTAACCTTGGGGATTTCGGAAAGTGAATGGATTACCTTAAATTTGTAAAGAACACATTATTTAGACTCATTATATGGAAAATTTATCGGAAGGCAGTGCAGCTCCGCAGTTTGAAGGAGTGACACAAGATGGGCGAACCCTGTCTCTCAAGGATTTTAAAGGAAAAAAACTGATTCTCTATTTTTATCCCAAAGACAATACCCCCGGTTGCACAGCTGAAGCCTGTGACCTTAGTGAAAATTATGATTTTTGGCTGTCAAAAGGTGTAGACGTGGTAGGAGTGAGTCCAGATAGCTCTGCTTCTCACCAGAAATTCATTGACAAATACGGATTGAAATTTTCCCTGATTGCTGATACTGAAAAAAAGATTTTGCAGGATTATGGCGTTTGGGGCGAGAAATTTAATTATGGCAAAAGTTACATGGGAGTGATCAGAACCACTTTTGTGATCAATGAAGAAGGAATCATTGACAAAATCTTTAAAAAGGTAGATACAAAAGATCATACCAATCAGATTGTTAAAGAACTAAAATTTTAATTTAATAGAAATGGCCAAAGAAGATGTAAAAGCGGCTGCTGCCGACAAGGCAGTCAACCTGGAGAAATTGAAAGCATTGCAGTTGACAATGGACAAGATTGAGAAAAGCTATGGAAAAGGGTCCATCATGCGTTTGGGCGATAAACCTGTTGATGATGTTGCCGCGATTAGCTCCGGTTCCATTGCATTGGATTTGGCCCTAGGTATTGGTGGCTATCCCAAAGGTAGAGTGATCGAGATATTTGGACCTGAGTCGTCAGGTAAAACCACTTTGGCCATTCATGCTATTGCTGAAGCGCAGAAACAGGGAGGTATTGCAGCTATCATCGATGCTGAGCATGCCTTTGATCCTGGTTACGCGACAAAATTGGGTGTAAATATCAATGAGTTGCTTATATCTCAGCCCGATAACGGAGAGCAAGCCCTTGAAATTGCTGACAACCTGATTCGCTCAGGAGCCATTGATATTATTGTCATCGACTCAGTTGCAGCGTTGACACCAAAAGCTGAAATTGAAGGAGAAATGGGTGATTCAAAAATGGGACTTCATGCAAGATTGATGTCACAGGCACTCCGCAAGCTGACCGCTAACATCAGTAAAACAAAGACATGTTGCATTTTTATCAATCAGTTACGCGAAAAAATTGGCGTGATGTTTGGAAATCCGGAAACGACAACAGGAGGTAATGCCCTTAAATTTTATGCTTCTGTAAGGGTAGATATTCGTAAAATCGGTCAGTTGAAAGATGGGGAAGAGGTTCAGGGAAATCATACGCGGGTTAAAATCGTCAAAAACAAGATCGCTCCTCCATTCCGGAAAGCAGAATTTGACATTATTTTTGGCGAAGGGATCTCTAAAACAGGCGAGATCATTGATTTGGGTGTTGAGTTGAATATCATTAAAAAGAGCGGTTCCTGGTTCAGTTATGGAGAGACCAAACTTGGACAAGGCCGCGAATCTGTGAAGGCTCTGCTGATTGACAATCCGGAATTGGCTGAAGAAATCGAAAAGAAAATTATTAAAAATTATAGTCCGTCACTCGAAAAATAGGTTTTTCTTAACAACGTATTATTAAAATCTTTTAGCCTTTCCAGTCCTACTCATTTTTTCGGGAATCAGGCAGCAAATTGAAGGCAGATAAAATAAGTAATTGTTAAAATAGTCGTAAAATCTGAGCCGAAACAACATCGGTTCAGATTTTTTTTGGACATTTGCAGCTTGGCTGAAGTGATAAATCGTAATTCAAGGGTAATGAAAGTCATAAAATTTGGAGGAACATCTGTCGGTTCCGTTGAAAATATAAAGAAAATCGACGAAATAGTTCGAAATCAACAATCGGATTTGATTGTGGTTGTCAGCGCTGTTGGTGGAGTGACAGATCTTTTGCTTGCAGCAGCCAATGCTGGTGCCAAAGGCAGCGATGTTACTACTTTTTTAGATGAAATTTGGGCCAGGCATGAGAAAATAATGGCCGGACTTTTTGACAAGCAAGTCTTTAAAGAGGTAAAGAGCAACATGAAAGGCCTTTTCGATGAGTTGGAAAAGATTCTTCAAGGTGTGCGGCTAATTGGCGAACTCACCCCAAAAACACTTGATAAGGTGATGGGATTTGGAGAAAGGCTCTCCTCATCGTTTATCTCCAGATATCTTCGGGCGGAATTGATAGATAGTTTATCCCTGATACGAACTGATAAAAATCATGGGCGGGCCAATGTTGATTTTAAAGTCACTTACGATTTGATAAGTAATAGCTGTTCAAATTTGAAAAGTGTGGCCGTTGCTCCGGGCTTCATTTCCTCGGCTTCAGATGGAACATTAACCACTTTGGGAAGAGGCGGCTCCGACTACACTGCTGCCCTTTTTGCTGCAGCTTTAAACGCTGAAAGGCTGGAGATATGGACTGATGTGGATGGTTTTATGACCGCCGATCCTAGGGTCATCAGCAAAGCATATCCTATTCCTCAACTTACCTATAGTGAGGCCCTTGAGTTATCACACTTTGGTGCCAAAGTCATTTATCCTCCTACTATTTTGCCTGTATATCAGAAATCGATACCCGTACAAATAAAAAATACAATGAACCCTTCGGCTGAAGGGACACTTATTGGAAATGTTAGCCATCCCGGGGCTGAACATCCTATCAAGGGAATCTCATCGATAGACGGAATCTCCCTTTTTACGGTCCAGGGACTCGGTATGGTCGGTGTTACAGGGATTGCCATGAGGCTTTTCGGTGCACTGGCAAAAGAGGAAATCAATGTGATTCTGATTTCTCAGGCATCTTCAGAAAATTCCATCAGCTTTGCCATCGATTCGACAAGAGGTAAAGCTGCGGAAATGGCCATTCAGCAAGAATTTCAGCGGGAGATTGCTTCCGGTCTCATTAACAAGATTGGTAGCGAAGAGGATCTTTGTATTGTTGCCATTGTAGGTGAAAACATGAAACATTCGGCAGGTATTGCCGGAAAGCTCTTTTATACCATTGGAAAGAATGGAATAAATGTAGTAGCCATTGCGCAGGGCGCTTCTGAACAGAATATTTCGTGGGTGGTAAAAAAATCTGACTTGCGCAAAACACTCAACGTCGTTCATGAATCATTCTTCCTCTCCCCATTTATTGAATTGAATCTTTTTCTGGTTGGGATTGGTACTGTTGGAAGAGATTTGCTCAAGCAAATTAGCCAGCAACAGGCAAAACTTCAAAAGGAACACCGGCTTAAACTTCGTATTTGCGGTGTGGCCAACTCCAGGAAGATGGTTTTCGATCGCGAAGGATTAGATCCTGCTGATGTGGCTCAAATGCTTTCAGGAGAACATTCAGAAAAATCTGACATGAAAGGATTTTGCGCCAATATGATTGAGATGAACATGTTCAATTCTGTATTTGTCGACTGTACTGCAGAAAAAAAGGTCGCTGATCAATACCACGATATCCTGAATAATTACATATCCATTGTTGCCGCAAATAAAGTGGCCGCTTCTTCAGAATATCAAGCTTATCGGGAACTAAAAGAACTTGCAGCCAATCATGGGGTTAAATATCTTTTCGAAACCAATGTAGGAGCCGGATTGCCATTGATTTCGACCATCAATGATTTGAAGCGTTCAGGAGACAGAATTGTCCGCATTGAAGCTGTACTCTCGGGCACCCTCAATTTTATTTTCAATACCCTAAGCAGCGAAATTCCGTTAAGTACCGCCATCCGCTTGTCGAAAGAAAAAGGATTCTCAGAACCAGATCCGCGCATCGATCTCAGTGGGGTTGATGTTGTTAGAAAACTGGTGATCCTGGGTCGGGAGTCAGGTTATCAGCTTAGTCAGGAGGATGTTGTTCAGAATAGATTCATTCCAGATCGCTATTTCAATTCGACGCTTGATGATTTCTGGAGAGACATTCATGAAATGGACGGGCATTTCGAAGCTGAGCGCTTGATCCTGGAAAAGGAGAAGAAAAAGTGGCGTTTTGTAGGATTGCTGGATGAAGGACATGCCTCCGTTTCGCTTCAATCTGTTGGTCCTGGTCATCCGTTCTACGATTTGGAAGGAAGTAATAACATAGTGCTGCTTACTACAGAGCGCTACAACGAATCCCCCATGCTGATCAAAGGTTATGGAGCAGGAGCAGCTGTCACTGCGGCTGGGGTGTTTGCCGATTTGATAAAGATTGCAAACATCTGAAAAGTTTGAAATGTTTGAAGGGTTTGAAATGTTTGAAATGTTTGAAATGTTTGAAAAGTTTGTAGGGTTTTAAGAGTTTGTTTGGTCTATATTTTTTGACGGTCTCCTGGTCTCCCTGTCCCCAAGTCTCCCCCTCTTTAATTGAATAACCTTTCTCATTTCAATCCGTAGAAACTAGAATAATTGAGAAAAGCTAGCAATTGAAATGAAGTATATAATTTTACTGGGCGACGGCATGTCTGATCAGCCTGAAGCTGAATTCGATGGGAAGACCCCGCTGATGGCAGCCAAAAAACCCAATATGGATCTTTTGGCCAGAATGGGCCGAAGTGGCGTATTGAAAACAATTCCTGACGCTCTGCATCCCGGCAGTGAAGTGGCAAATCTCGCAGTTCTCGGATACGATGTGGAGGCAGTTTATGAGGGGAGGGGAGTTATCGAAGCCGCCAGCATTGGTGTTGAGCTCGAAGAAGGAGATACGGCCATGCGCTGTAATCTGGTGACGCTACAAGGAGATATTATTTTGAACCACTCAGCAGGGCATATTTCTACTGATGAAGCTGATGAATTGATAAAATATCTTAATAGCCATCTTGGCACTGACCAAATCCGTTTTTATACTGGTGTTTCTTACCGGCACTTGCTGGTCATTAAGGGAGGTAATAAAAATGTGAAATGTATTCCGCCACATGATGTTCCAGGAAAACTGTACCATCCATTACTGCCTGAAGCCATTGATTCCTCCGGGCTCGCAACTTCTCAGCTTTTGAATGACCTGATTAGTCGATCCAGGGAACTGTTGGAGAACCACCCGATTAATCTTACCAGGAAGTCGCTGGGCAAAGATCCGGCTAACTCTATATGGCCCTGGTCGCCCGGATATAAACCAGACATGAAAAGTCTCAAGGAACTATTTGGGATTCAGAAGAGTGCTGTGATTTCGGCTGTAGACCTGATTCAAGGCATAGGTGTATATGCTGGCATGGATGTTATCAAAGTTGCAGGGGCCACAGGTCTTTATACCACCAATTATGAAGGGAAGGCTGAGGCAGCTATTCAAGCTCTTCAAGATCACGATTTTGTTTACCTGCATGTTGAAGCAAGCGATGAGGCCGGTCATGAAGGTGATTACAATTTAAAGCTGCTTACCATAGAATATCTCGACAGCCGAATCCTTAGCCGACTCATGGAGGCTTGCTCGAAAATGGAAGAGCCAGTAACGATTGCCATGCTCCCTGACCATCCGACTCCGTGGAAACTGAGAACGCACACGAGGGATTCAGTCCCTTTCACAATTTATGTTCCGGGTGGCGAAGCAGATGACGTAGATCGGTACGATGAGGCTGCAGCGAAGCTTGGTGCTTATGGCGAATTGAGCGGAAAACAGTTTATGGAAGCACTTTTAAAAACAATATGAAAATTGGGAAATTTGAAAATGTGAAAATGATCGCCTTGCGCTGATGCCCTTTTAATTTCCACATTTCCACATTTTCCAATTTCCCAATTAATTAATTATCATGCAATACTACAGCACCAACAGGCTTTCGCCAGATGTTGATCTCCGAACAGCAGTTACTAAGGGACTAGCTCCTGACCGAGGACTATATATGCCTGAAATTATTGGTCATCTCGATCCTGTTTTTTTTGCACAGTTGGGAACCTTGACCTTTCAGGAAATGGCTTTTCGGGTGGCTGAAAAATTCTTTGGAGAGGATATTCCCTATGAGAAACTGAAAGAGATTGTCTATGAAACTCTCAATTTTAGTACTCCTCTTGTTGAGGTGGAGCAGGACATCTTTTCACTTGAATTATTTCATGGTCCTACGCTCGCCTTTAAAGATGTAGGTGCCAGATTCATGGCAAGGATGCTAGCCTATTTCCTGTCTGAAGAAAAAGAAACTGTTCATGTATTGGTGGCTACCTCTGGCGATACCGGAAGTGCAGTAGCCAATGGCTTTCTTGGCATTGAAGGAATTCAGGTTCATGTACTATATCCCAAAGGCAAGGTGAGCGAGATTCAGGAGAAACAGTTCGTGACTCTGGGTCAGAACATTACCGCGCTGGAAGTTGATGGTTCTTTTGATGATTGTCAGGCTTTGGTGAAATCGGCTTTTATGGATGAGGAGCTTCAACGTAAAATGGTGCTGACGTCAGCTAATTCGATCAATGTTGCACGCTTCCTGCCCCAGGCTTTCTATTATTTCAATGCAGTGGCACAGCTAAGAAAAAGCAATAAAAAAATTGTTTTCTCTGTTCCAAGTGGAAATTTCGGCAACCTTACTGCCGGACTGATTGCCAAAAAAATGGGACTACAGGTTTCTCGTTTCATTGCCGCTAATAACAGTAACGATGTAGTATTCAATTACATAAATTCAGGCATTTATGCTCCGAAAGCTTCCGTGCCTACCATTGCCAATGCAATGGATGTAGGCGATCCCAGTAATTTTGCCCGGATACTGGATTTGTACGAGCATGATCATGCCAAAATTTGTGAAACGATGCAGGGAACTACTTATTCAGACCTTCAAATAAAAGAGAGCTTGTTAGCATGTTTCAGAGCTACCGGATACCTTTGTGATCCACACGGAGCAGTTGCCTATCGTGCTCTGAAAGAACAACTTCTTCCCGATGAGTTGGGAATCTTCCTCGAAACAGCCCATCCTGCGAAATTTACAGAAACGGTTGAGGAAATAGTTGGCATAGGAAATGTTCCGATGCCCGAGCGGTTACTTGAATTTATGAAAGGCGAGAAGCAAACGGTTGAGTTGGGAGTTGATTTTGGTGCGTTTAAGAAGTATTTGCTTGGAAGAAGTACTTAGAGTGGAAGAAGTGTTTTGAGCTTGATTTTACTAAGTTTGTGAAGTGCTAAGGTATTTATATCCCAATGATCATATGGTCGGAGTCCACAACTTTAAGTATTCTAAGTACTATAAGTACTTTTTATTCACAAAGTTCCAGCCACCTAAACTCCTTTTCCTCAAGCTCAAGGGTGAGTTCACTGTATCTGAGTGATTTTTGGTGAAGCGCCTCCGCAGCAAGTGAGCCTGAGTTGAGCTCCTCTTCAAGGTATTTCTTCTCCTTTTCGAGTTTACCAATCTCCTGCTCCAAATCTTCAAGCTCTTTTTTCTCCTTGAAACTCAGTTTCTTCTTTTCATCAGCAGGTTTTTCCCTGACCGGCTTCTCCATTTTGACTGCAGATTGTTCGGATTTTTCCTTCTCCTCAGCCCAATCACGGTAGTCGGAATAGTTCCCGGGGAAGTCCTTGATGATACCATCTCCTTCAAAAACAAAGAGATGGTCAACTATTTTATCCATGAAAAAGCGGTCGTGTGAGACCACAATGGTACAGCCGGTGAAAGATTTCAGGTAGTCTTCCAGAACGTTCAGGGTCATGATGTCCAGATCGTTGGTGGGTTCATCCAGGATCAGGAAGTTGGGATTGCGCATCAGAATGGTGCAGAGATAAAGGCGCCTTTTTTCTCCGCCGCTTAATTTGGCGACCAGGGAGTATTGTGTTTCAGGAGGGAAGAGGAAGTAGGTTAGGAATTGTGAAGCACTAAGTTTTGATCCATCCCCCATTTCTACGACTTCAGCAATCTCTTTGATGATGTCGATGACCCGGTTATCGGGCGAAAACTGGATGCCATCTTGTCTGAAATAGCCAAAGCTGACAGTTTCGCCTACTTCCATTTTCCCGCTGTCGGCCGCCATGGCCCCGGTAAGCAAGTTGAGAAAAGTGCTCTTGCCGGATCCGTTTTTTCCGACGATGCCAATTTTTTCGTATCGGGCGAACTTGTAGCTGAAATCTTTCAGGATGGTGACATCGCCAAAAGACTTGGAGAGACGGTCTAAATTGATAATTTTGTTCCCCAACCTTTGGGAGTTGATGGCCAGTTCAAGCTTGGTGTCATCTATTCGCTTCGATGCCTTTTCCTTAAGGATATAGGCATTTTCAGTACGGTATTTTGATTTGTGTGTGCGGGCTTTTGGCATCCTTCGGAGCCAGTCCAGCTCTGTGCGGAAGAGGTTTCTTGCCTTTTCAATACCAAGGTTGAGATTTTGAACACGTTCACTCCTTTTTTCGACATAATAGGAGTAGTTGCCTTTGTACCTGAAAAGCGATTGGTCGTCCATTTCGATGATCTCGTTGCATACCCGGTCCAGAAAATACCGGTCATGCGTGACCATCAGCAAAGTGCATTTGGCCTTTTCAAGCGTACGCTCCAGCCATTCAATCATCTCCAGATCCAGGTGGTTGGTCGGCTCGTCCAGAATCAGGAAATCCGGTTCATCAATAAGTACATGCGCCAATGCCACCCGTTTTTTTTGTCCGCCGGAGAGTTCCCGGATGGGTTGTTGCAGGTCGTGGATGTTAAGTTCAGTGAGGATCTGTTTGATCTTCAGTTCAAAATCCCAGCAATTGAGATGGTTGATCTTTTCCATGGCCCGCTCGATGGCCTTGTGATCATGGCTTTCCAGGGCGCTTTCATATTCACGAACGGCGGTGATGGTTTCTCCTGAAGAGCTAAAGGCAGCTTCCAGTACTGTTTCGTTGGGATTTAATTCAGGTAGCTGACGGAGATATCCAATTCGGATGTCGTTGTTGAAGATGACCTTGCCATTGTCGGCGACCTCATGACCGAAAATAATGTTCATGAGAGTCGTCTTTCCGGCTCCGTTCTTGGCTATTAAGGCCACTTTTTCACCTTGATTGATAGTAAAGGATATATCTTTGAAAAGCGGTAGATCTCCCCAGCTTTTGGTAAGGTTGTCGAGTTGAAGATATGGGATCATAGAAAATGCATAGAAAACGCAAAGGTAACATCAAAGAGGAAAGATAAATGATAATTTTGGCCTTAAAATAGAGCAATGCAACCCAAAGATATTTGTCTCAAAATAACTGAATGGTTTCAGGAAAACATGCCGGTGGCTGAAACTGAACTGCATTACCAAAATCCTTACCAACTTATTGTGGCGACTATTCTATCTGCACAGTGCACAGATAAGCGCGTGAATATGATCACTCCGGCACTTTTCAAGAGGTTTCCTACACCGGATAAAATGGCTGAGGTTGAGCCTGAAGAGGTATTTGAGGAAATCAAATCATGTTCTTATCCCAATAATAAAGCGAAAAATCTGGTTGGAATGGCGAGAAAGCTGATCTCCGACTTTCAGGGTACTGTTCCTCAGGAGATGGAGAAACTTTTGCAATTGCCAGGAGTAGGCAGAAAGACAGCCAATGTTATTCTATCTGTTGCATTCAAAAAGCCAGCAATGGCGGTGGACACACATGTCTTTAGGGTTTCAGCCCGATTGGGATTGACGGTTGGATCAAAAACTCCTGAAGAGACAGAAAGGCAATTGGTCAGATTGTTCCCACCAGAATTGTTGCCTGTGGCACATCACTGGTTAATTCTTCACGGGCGATATGTTTGTCAGGCCAGAAAACCCATGTGCGAACAATGCGGACTTCGTGAATGGTGCCCAACGAAAAATATTTTGTAGAATAATTTCAATTGGAAATTATTCTACAAAATATTTTTATTTCACACAAACTTTATACTTTTGCAGAGAATTTCTTGAAATTAATTTTCCGTAAAACCAATAATTTAAGTTATGGCTTATAAAATTTCTGATGCTTGCATCGCGTGTGGTACCTGTATCGATGAGTGTCCAGTTGAAGCGATCACTGAAGGTGAAATCTACAAAATTGATGCAGAGCTTTGCACCGATTGTGGATCATGTGCCGAAGTTTGTCCTACCGATGCTATATCACCTGAATAACAAGACGTAAGACTTTAAAACGACCTGCTTTAACCAAGCAGGTTTTTTTTTGACATTTTTTGAACATTATTTTTACGAATTTGTTGATATTGTTAAATAAAACGGTTAATTTTATTGTCGGTTCGCTTGCAAATCGCTTATTTACAATAATTTAATTATGGACTTACTGCTTCTTAACATCAAGGAACTGGTGCAGGCAGGAGAAAATCCACATGATTTTCTTGCAGGACAACAGATGGCTTCGGTTAGCACCATCGAGAATGCATTTTTGTTAATAAGTGATGAAATGATTGTTGACTATGGCTCAATGAAGGATCTTGATGGGTCTGCTGCCGAAAACTCCGATATGCTCATGGAGATTGATTGCAAAGGCAGGATGGTCTTTCCAAGTTTTTGCGATCCCGATTCCCACCTCCTTTATCCATTTGGCGAGTTTCCGAATTATTCCAGACGACATGCAGGCGGGGAACCCTATTCCATCGAATTTTCGAATTCTTTTGTCAGACTGCATGAGATGTCCATAGAAGAAATCTATGTGCAAGCCTTGGACCACCTTAAAGAGGTCGTTAGGAAAGGGACAGGCGCTATCGAGATAAAAAGTGGATACGGCCTTGAAGCCGAAGATGAATTAAAATTATTGCAGGTCATCAGAAAATTGAAAATGACTACTCCATTGGTTGTCAAATCGACTTTTCTTGGATCTCATACTTACCATGAAAGGTTTCGAAGGTCACCGGCAAAATACCTTGATCATATTTTAGATATTCTTCCTGCCATTTCACAAGATGAGCTGGCAGATAACCTGGATTTATATTACGACCGTCAGTTTTTATCCAGAAGTGAATCAGAAACATTGTTACTTGCTGGATTAAAAGAAGGATTGAATGTTAAGATTCATTCAGATGAATTGGGTCTTAATCGACTTAATGTGAATAATCTAAAAGTTTGTCTTGATATTTTAGACCAAGCCGGACCCCTTAGTCTGGAAAGTATAGATCAAATGATCACAGCCGAAATATTCCCGGTAATCATGCCCGGAGCCTCATTTTTCCATAACCTCAATGCCTCCTCAGCCAGAGATATGATTGATTCCGGATTGCCATTGGCTATTGCCACTGATTTTGATCCCGGATCCATGCCATCCTGCGACATGAAGTTTATGCAATCGCTGGCTTGCATAAAGTATGGCATGTTACCCGAGGAAGCCATCAATGCTTCCACAATCAATTCCGCTTTTCTGATGGGCATTGGTCATGGGTATGGAACGATCACCAAAGGCAAGGCAGCCAATGTATTTGTTACCAGGAAAATTCCGTCTTACACTTACTTGCCTTACGGCTTCAGTTCAGACCTTATCGAAATGGTAATCCTGGATGGAGAGATACACTGAGTTTTGGAATACAACAAAATTTCTTTCAATTACCAGTAGTACACAAACCCTACACTGCCAATCAACACCTGTTTAGGAACATTGGTACTTCCGAAGGCAAGCTTATCCACGGTAGTTGTGCTGCTGAGTTTTGTTGTTTTAAGCTCTTCATAGCTATTCTTGGATCTTGAGTGTTGATAATCCATGGCAATTTTTAGCTGAACTTTCTCATTTACTTTGAACCGCAAGGCAGTTCCTGCCAGCAAATCAAGGGACACATTGGTATTGTTGGTGTTGTGCTGCAAGTATTCCCATGTGCCTGCGGATGGTTTGAAAAGCAATTTTTGATTGGGAAGGTATGTAATGTTCATGCCCGCCATAGCTTGGAAATCCCAGGAGAATTTATCGAAATTCAGTGAAAAGACAGGTCCGAAAACGATGCTGTTTGACATCCAGGAATTGACAGTAAGAGTCAGATTATCCCTTTCATTTTCCGAAAAGGGAACCAGCTTTTTCATCCTGTTTTCCATCATGGTTCCAAGTCCATTTCGGTCGACAGTATTGTTGTTCAGCATAACCATCCCTTTTAGTCCCCAGTTGGAGCCTAGAGGATAGGTGGCATCGAGGTTTAGAGCAAATCCCCTTGAGGCAAATCCAGCATCTGTTTTTGCAGGATTATTGCCGGCAAATGTCCCTAATGGCCAGCATCCTCCCATGTTAAGGGAAAAATACCAGTTGTCGGTTTGGGCAGCCAGTGGCGTCGATAAAAGCCAAAATGCAAAGACAAGCAGCAAATTTCTCATGGTCGGAGCCGGATATAATGAATATTCCTTTAGAAAAGCAGAGAAAAGTATGGTTGTATCATTCCTTGAATGATCTTTCCGGTAGCCGGATCAAGCTGTGAGCCAAAGAGGCTGTGAGGGATCGAAAATATAGCTATGGTGACGAGTGAGGCAGCCACAACCCAATATCTGGACTCAGAATTCCGGTTGAATAGATAAGCGATTGCCCAGGCAACAAATGCAATGAGCGTTTTGTTGTCTGTCAGATCCCAGCCATAAGGAACTCCTGCCCAAAGCTCGTTAAATGCATATTTCTGTACGATTGGGCCCATGATGAGTCCGCCAACAAATATCGTTCCCAGTGTGATCTTCATCATTTTTAAAGAAGGAATTTTAAAAAGGGCAAAAACCCCTGCCACATTGCTAAACAGCATCGCCAGAAACATAATCAGGATATGCGGAATCAACACGAAACCAGGAACATAACCTTTGAAACGGATCACAGTTGGCGAACCATTATTAAGTCCGACTTGTTCGGAACCCTTTTTCAGTATAATCTTGTATTCAAGTTTGCCGGCCATCTCCTGATGAGGCAAAGAGGCAGTCAGGATACCACCTTCACGAGTCATTGGAAGAGGCGTAAAGTCGACTTTTTGAGGGAAAATTCTATATTCAAGTGTTCCGGTAACCTCGGGATCAGGAATAGCAATGGCAATCGGACAGGCTCCGTCTCCATCAAAAGTCCTGAGCAGTTTTAAATTATAGGTCTGTCCACCAATCGAAACCTTCGTTCTTTGAGGGTGGGTTGGACCGGTTAATCGTTGATAGACAGCTGCTGAGATGGTTAACAGTACAGCAAAAATCCAGACAAGGGTTTTCTTTGTTTGCATGGTCAATCTGTTTATGATTCAGAAGTTAAAATTTTGAATTCAATTTTGGTTTACGCTTTTTAAAAAAATACGTTTCAATAACATATTTGCATTAGATTTCAATGGATCAGTTCAAAAATTTCCATTTCTCATGCCGCGAAAATACAACAATGCTCTTGTGAAAAAAATTGAAGAAGTTTTTTTTTCATTTAATAGTTGAATAACATTGAATATAAGTGAATGAGAAGAAGAGATTTGTTATTTTTACGCTTCTTTCAAACTATTGAATAAATTACCATGAAGCTAAAATCTACACTGTTATTGAGTTCTCTTTTTTTACTTATGTCAACTACTCAAGTTCTCTTTGCAAAAGGCAGTCCGGCTGGCAAAGAACAAGGCAATGTGACATTTGCCGATAAAAGTGATCAAAAAAGGGTTGATATCCTGATGGATGGCAAGCTCTTTACATCCTACATCTGGCCTGAGAATGTAATGAAACCTGTGTTGTATCCAGTTATTACTGCGTCAGGAATTGAAGTTACGCGTGGATATCCTTTGAAACCCAGAGCGGGTGAGCGGGTAGATCATCCCCACCATATTGGTATCTGGTTCAATTATGGAGATGTCAACAAGCTTGATTTTTGGAACAATTCAGAAGCCATACCTGCTGACAAAAAAAGCGAATATGGAACAATTCACCACAAGTCAGTCGTCAAGCAAGAAGGTGGGAAAGGCCATGGCCTCTTAGTGGTTACATCCTCCTGGGATACTCCAGATGGGAAAGAGCTCCTATCCGACAAAACTGAAATGCATTTCAGCAATCAAGGCGCAACGCGTATCATTGACCGGATAACCACGCTTACCGCCGGAGCGCTGCCTGTTTCAATGGCCGACAATAAGGAAGGTGTTATTGCCATTCGCGTTGCCCGTCAATTAGAGTTGCCTTCAAAAGATCAGGTAATCATGACCGATGCCAAGGGAAATCCAACTACCGTGAAAGCCATGAGCACCGAGGGCGTAACAGGAAGCTACAGAAGCAGTGAAGGGATTAAGGACGATGCTGTTTGGTCTACGAGAGGGAAATGGATGGACCTAAATGGGATCATTAACAACGAAAAAATTGCCATTGTTATTTGCGATCATCCTCAGAACCCAGGCTATCCTACATACTGGCACGCCAGAGGATACGGACTTTTTGCCGCTAACCCACTTGGCTGGAGCATTTTTACCAAAGGAAAGGAGAGTTTAAACTACAGCATTCCTGCCGGGAAATCTGCGACATTTCGCTATAGAATCGTCATCCATAACGGATCAGATCTTTCTGATGAGGCGATTAGTGGTCTGACCGACGAGTTTGCAAAAAAATATTAAGCTGATATGTGGCTCACAGATAAAAAAATCCGGATTCATTCCGGATTTTTTTATTTTTACCGATGATAAGCTACCATTTACATTTTACCACTATCAATGGCCTTAAACTATATCTGGATTTTCTTTTTCGTGATTGCTTTCGTGATTGCACTTTTCAAACTGATCTTTCTGGGAAATGTTGAGACCTTTTCTGATATGGTGACAGCCACTTTTGAAATGTCTAAAACCGGATTCGAGATCTCTATTGGACTTACTGGTGTGTTAACATTTTGGTCGGGAATGATGAAAATTGGTGAACAAGGCGGCATAGTCAAGATCATTTCGCGACTGATAGGTCCATTTTTCAATAAGCTCTTTCCTGAATTGGGTAAAAGTCATCCTGCCTATGGACCCATGATGCTTAATTTTGCGGCCAACATGATGGGTCTTGACAATGCTGCCACTCCTATGGGACTTCAGGCCATGAACGAGATGCAGATCAGCAATAAGAACAAGGAGGTTGCATCCAATTCACAGATCATGTTTTTAGTTCTGAATGCCTCAGGTTTGTGTTTGATTCCCATCTCTATCATGGTTTACCGCGCGCAATTGGGAGCAGCCAACCCTTCGGATATATTTATTCCCATCCTTTTTGCTACGTTTTTTGCCAATATGACAGGACTAATTTCAGTTGCAGTCATGCAAAAAATTAAGCTGTGGGACACGACTATAATGGCATACCTCCTTGGAACAACTGCACTGGTTGCAGCAATGATCTTTTCAATCAGTCACATGTCGCAGGAGCAGATCTCCGTTTTCTCGAAAGTGGCCACCAATTTGATTCTCTTTTCGCTGATCATGTTTTTTATTCTGTTAGGTGTCCGAAGCAAAATAAATGTTTACGAAACGTTTATTGATGGGGCAAAAGAAGGCTTTACGACTGCAATCAGAATTATTCCCTATTTGGTGGCAATGCTAGTTGCTATTGGTGTTTTCCGTGCTTCAGGCGCAATGGATTATTTGGTAGCAGGGGTCAAATGGGCCTTTGATGCCATGGGTTTTAATTCGGAATTTGTGGCGGCTTTGCCTACAGGACTCATGAAACCACTGAGTGGAAGCGGATCACGAGGGATGATGATTGATGCCATGAAAACCTATGGTGCCGACTCATTTATCGGAAAATTATCTTGTACTGTGCAAGGTGTTTCCGATACAACTTTCTTTATTCTTGCGCTCTATTTTGGTTCAGTTGGGATTAAAAATACCAGATATGCTGTGGCCTGCGCATTATTGGCTGATTTAGTAGGACTGATTGCCGCAATATTAATCGGATACCTCTTCTTTCATTAACCTGACCGTATATGCGACAAAAATGGATTATCGAAGAGGTTGAAAAAGTTTTCATTGAATTGGACGCACATCTCTCCTCTACGGCGAATGAAAGCGGATTGAATTGTCCTGTGTTTTGCGGTAATTGTTGTCGTAAATCTGATATCGAGGCTTCTCCGATTGAATTTCTGCCATTGGCAGCATGGCTCTATCAAAATAATAAAGTGACTGAATTTCTGGTTAAACTGGATAATCCTGTACACAGCTGGTGCGCATGTTTCGATCCGGATGCCTCAGCTAAAATGGAATGGGGTTGTAAATATTATGAGCACCGCGGACTCATCTGCCGGCTTTTTGGGTTTGGGTTCAGACTTAACAGAGAAAACTTGCCAGTGCTGGTAACATGTAAGATTATGAAGTCCGCACGGACGGATGCTGTCGCCAAAGCGGGAGAGATTGCTGCGCTTCGTCCGGAAGAAATGCCGGTTTTCAGTAACTATTTTATGCGGCTACTTGCCATTGACCCTGATTTGTCAGTACCGCAAATGCCTATTAATGAAGCCATCCGCATTGCTATTGAGAAACTGTATTTCTATAATCTGGACAAGGAGGAAGATGAGAAAATGGGAAGGTGAGAAGATGAGCGCCAGGAAGTTGGGAAAATGCAACAAAAGTCAACTTACAATCCCAACTTCTTACCCTCTTACCCTCCCATTTTCCCATCTTCCTTTTTGATCTTGTTGTAAAATGCCTTCGCCATCGTCTGCCCGCGAAATTTAGCCCGTTCGGCAATCATCCCTTCAAACAGTTCGTCTACCGTTGAAAACCAGACAACCAACCAATGGTCAAAATGCTCCTTCTTTAGGTTCATATTGAAATGCAATGGGACAGGGTTCCCGAAATAATCGGGTCGTCTGAGCAAAACAGTGTGCCAGAAGCGATATAGCTTTTTGTGGTGAGCATCCCACTTTCCTTCAAGACGGTCGTTGAAGAAGAAACCGATTGTTTCATCCTTCCTTACTTTTTCATAAAATGTATCAACCAGCTTTTGGATGTCTTTTAGTGTGGTTATGTCCTGACCCATTGGATTCATTTTAGTTGTTCAAAAATCGTAAAAAATACCACATGGTCATAAAAAAAATCTGACAAAATCAATATCGCTTCTAAATTGTTAACGGTTATTGAGAATGAATCTTTTTAGTAATACGAATCTAGATATTTAGATGAAAAGCTATAATTTTGCCAGAATTCAGGTTAAATATTGATTTATATACACATGAAACCATCAAAGAGTTTTTATAATTGGATGAGTCTGACAGGGTTTGTGATCGCAGCAAATAGCTTGCTCGTGATACTAATTTTGTTCCTTTTCTCAATGTTCTCTGAAAAAAGCAATGCCTACCTGGGATTGTACATCTATATTATCATCCCAATGTTTTTGGTCATTGGGTTGCTGTTAATCCCGCTAGGAATTGTTTTGCGAATTCGTAAAAAGGACAATGACGCTGAAGATGCAGGCAACTGGCCGGTATTTAATCTGAATGATCCAAAATTTCGTTCCGGGTTTATCACAATTTCCATCATTACGGTCATTCTGTTGCTTATTTCGGCAATGGGCAGTTACAAAGCATTTCAATATACAGAATCCGTTGAATTCTGCGGCAAACTTTGTCACCAGGTGATGGAACCAGAATTTGTCTCCTACCAGCACTCTCCTCATGCAAGGGTAGCATGTGTCGAATGTCACGTTGGCGAAGGAGCAGACTGGTACATAAAATCAAAATTATCAGGTCTTTACCAGGTCTATTCTGTTACCTTCAAGAAGTATTCCCGTCCGATTGAAACTCCGCTGCATAATTTGAGACCTGCCCGCGAAACTTGCGAACGTTGTCACTGGCCGGAGAAATTTTATTCCAGAAAATTGGTTAACGTCCGCTCATATCTCACCGATTCGGCCAGCACAGAATGGAACAATTCACTGATGATGAAAATTGGTCCTGAATTTAGCGCACAAGGTCTGACCGAGGGTATTCACTGGCATATAAATAAGAATTTCAAAATTGAATACGTTTCAACCTCCAATGACAGGGAGAGTATTCCTTGGGTAAAAATGACAGATCTCAAAACCGGTGAGGTTAAAACCTTTATGGACACGGAGAATCCTATCAATAAAGCAGCTCTTGATTCAATTCCTGCAAGAACAATGGACTGCATGGATTGTCATAACCGCCCTTCACATCTTTACAATTCTCCTACTTTCTACATCAACAATGCCATGGTAGCAGGTAAAATCCCCAAAGATCTTCCTTACATCAAAAAGGCAGCCATGGAAGCTCTTAAAACTTCCTATACCAGCATGGATTCGGCCATGACACAAATAAATCAAGTCATTGTCGATTTTTATAAAAATGAACATGCTGATGTTTATGCGAAGGAAAGTGGGCGAATAACAGCAGCAATAGCCACTATTCAGGCTGAATATAAAAACAATGCCTTTCCGTTTATGAAGGCAGATAATACCAGATATCTGAACCACATTGGTCACCTCGAATCTGATGGTTGTTTCCGTTGTCACTCAGACCGGCACAAAACCGCGAAGGGTGAAACGATATCCCGCGATTGTAACCTCTGCCACGTCATTGTGAATCAGGGTCCTACTGGTAAAATTACCAACAGCTCAATAGATAAGGCCCTTGAATTTGTGCATCCGGTTGAAATAAAGGGAGCCTGGAAAACGTCCTTCTGTTCAGAGTGTCATAAAGTACTATACGAGTGATTACTTATAAAGAGGAAGATGGGAAAATGGGAAAATGAGACATAAGAAATGAGATATAGGACATAAGACTGAAGATCGAAGACCACTTAAGTCTAGGTTCGAACATTTCTCATCTTCCCATTTTCCCACCCTCTCACCCTCCCATCTTCCCACTCTCTCATCTTTCCATTTTATTCAAATGAAAGTTCTATTAACCGGAAGTACAGGCTATATCGGCAAGAGGTTGTTGCAGAATCTTTCTGCAAACGGTCATGAGGTAACCTGCTTTGTCCGAAGCATGGAACGGTTGATTGTGCCTGGACAATCCAATGCCAAGGTCGTTGGTCATGAGATTGATTTGCTGAAACCCATTCCTGATCATCTGCATGCCCTTGATGTTGATGTGGCATTTTACCTTGTTCATTCCATGTCCTCTTCGTTTGGTCAGTTTATGGATGAAGAGGCTCTTTCAGCACGAAACTTTGCCAATTTTATTAGCAAAACAAGATGCAAGCAGATTATATACCTTAGCGGTATCTCTAATTCCGAAAAGCTTTCCAGGCATCTGCAATCCAGAAAAAATGTGGAAAACCTCCTCAAAGAATCGGGAAAACATCTCACAGTTCTAAGGGCCGGCATCATCGTGGGTAGCGGCAGCGCATCTTTCGAAATCATCCGGGACCTGATGGAGATTCTCCCTATTGTAGTGGCGCCTGCCTGGGTTAAAACCCGATGTCAACCACTTGGCGTAGCAGATGTGTTGAAATACCTGACTGGTTGTATGCTAAATCCAAAGACTTACGATGACATTTTTGACATTGGCGGACCTGAAATTTTGTCTTACAAGCAAATGCTCCTGCAATATGCAGAGGTGCGCGGTCTTAAACGAGGAATAGTTGTCATCCCATTCTTTAGTCCGCGAATGTCCTCCTTTTGGCTTTATTTCGTAACCTCCACCTCCTATTATCTGGCTGCCAATCTGGTCGACAGTATGAAAGTGGAAGTCGTTTGCAAAGACAATAGACTGCAGGAGATGTTGGAAATCAAACCGTTGTCATACAAGGAGGCATGCAGGCGCGCACTTGAACGTATTAATCTTGATACAGTAGCTTCAAGCTGGACGGATGCCGTTTCCATGACGAAAACGAATCAGCTTTTCGAATACCTTGATGTGCCAAAATTTGGCATTCTTCACGATCGGAGAAGTCTGAAAATCAAAGGTGATCCTGATAAGGTACTGGAGAAAATTTTCTCTATCGGTGGTGAAACCGGATGGTATTTTGCCAACTGGATTTGGAATATAAGAGGAGTGATCGACAAAATGGTTGGTGGTGTAGGTCTTCGTCGTGGCCGGCGCAATGCCACAGATCTCAATCCGGGTGATGCACTTGATTTCTGGAGGGTATTGATTGCCGATCGAGCAAACAAAAGATTGCTTTTGTTTGCCGAAATGAGGGTGCCTGGCGAGGCCTGGCTGGAATTCAAGATTGTTCTGAGGGAGGATGGGTTTTATTTAACCCAAACTGCGACCTTTATGCCAAAAGGATTGAGCGGCCGTGTTTATTGGTGGGGACTTCTACCAATTCATTTGGTGATGTTTCAGCAGATGATCAAAGCGATCGTCCAAAAATGAAAAATGTTACATATGTTCAACATTTTTCTAACTTTACATCATGGATACATTGGAATCGGCATTTAAGATTGATTTGTACAACCCTTGGCTGGTTGTCCCTGCACTTCTTTTCCTTGTACTGATTGCCTATTTCCTGATCAAATTTTTCTCAGTCTTTTTTCAGTTTATTCAAGCCAAAGGATGCCTGACTGTTCTTTTGATCACCTTGGTCGGAATGCCTGGTCTGGTAGCACTCACACTTTTTGCCGGTTATACCATTGTTGCATCCATTTTAATTCTCCTGGCCGTTATTGGTGTTATTACCGGCTACATTGCCCGCGATTCGGAAGAGAATGTTGGCAAATTTGGCAATTTTATCATGATAGTCTCGATCATCACACTCCTGATGGCGCTGGTTGTCGTAAAATTTGTTTAGTTTTTCCCCGGTTCATTAGCTCCACGAATTCTGATTTCCTTTGTTTTTTTGATATTTTCAGGAGTCCGGGTAAGAAGTTTTACCAGGTGGAAATTCATCTTTTCAGCCTTAAGATCCACTTTGTCTACAACGATCTGCAGTAGATAGTTCTCATCTACCATGCACTTGGCATAATCCCCCCGAATGATATCGTTTTCAATTATAAACAATACAGACGAATCTTTTAGGTTGGTGTATTTTGATTTCAACTCATTCAGCGAGATGAATTTCGGATGATAGTTCTCCTTCATTGTGATGTTAACCTTTCCATAATAGTTGATGTTATCGATTTCGATATCCTTTTTCTCCACATTCAATGTGGCTATCAGATCAGGATTCAAAGCTGTCATGCCAGATTGACCAACAAATAGATCATTCACAAACCATGCAACATCCTTATGCGAGAAGGGATTGTTTTTGTAGACAACCTGTGGCAGGGTGTCGTTGAGTTGGGAATATTTATTAACGAAAGAGTTGGTATTTATTTCGCTAATCTGGCCAAAGGCCTGGATACCCAAAAAGGAAAAGAGAAGAAAGAGGAGGGATTTCATGTTTTAATCAGTTTTTTGTTCAACAGCGATTAGTTTATTCACGTCATAACCTCTTTTTGCAATTTTTTTAAGCAATTCATTGTAAAGACTTTTCTCCATTTGTGGTGTACGGGAGAGAATCCATAAATAGTTGTCAGAGCTGCTGCCAATAACTGCCCATTGATAATTTTTATCCAATTCAAGCACAAAGTAGTCGGCATAAAAGATCCAAAAAAAAGAAACTTTTAATTTCGACGGTACATTGGCGTCAGGTATTTTTGCTTTTCCAATCGCTTCAGATTTCTCTCCGTTCAATGTCCCTTTATATCCGCTGTTTACAACCTTTATCATACCATCCTCCCGATGGGAATAGGTCGCAGTTACCCCTACCAGTCCGCGTTCAAAAAAATGGTTGAAACGGGCAATTTCATACCATTGACCAAGATATCTTTCAAGATCCAGTTCATTGACAACTGTTTTATCAATCACTCTGTTTTGCCCATGGCATGCGTTGACAAGAAACATTAACGCGATTAAAATAAGTATATTTTTTTTCATGGTATAATTTCTCTATTGATTAGTTTATTTAACATTTAATCTATAATTCCCATCTTCTTCATCAAAAAACTTGCATTCAATTTCTGGCTGATTCCATTTTTTAATTTGTAGTCGAAGGTCAGCTGGTCGTTGGTGAGTTCGACCTCGAAGCAATTGTTGGTGACGATATCGGGGTAGTTCCTTTCCATTTCTCCCAGCGTCAGATCGTGGGTAGCTATCAGCACGACAGCTTTGAGGGAGATCAGTTTTTCAAGTAAACCAAGCGATCCGGTTTGTTTGTCTTTGGTGTTCGTGCCTCTCAAAATTTCATCCAGAACCACAAGTGAGCGGGGATGTGCCTGCACATGGTTGATGATCTCCCGAATTCGCACCAATTCGGCATAGAAGTAGGATTCGTTGTTGGAGAGGGAGTCCTGGATCTTGATGCTGGAGAGGAGATCGCAGGGGGTGAAGCGGAATCCCTTCGCGCAGACCGGCGCGCCGTTCATCGCCAGAATGAGATTGATAGAGAGTGTGCGCAGAAAGGTACTCTTGCCGGCCATATTGGCGCCGGTGATAATCAATATGCGGGGTGTTCCGGAAAAGCCAAAGCTGTTTCTGACCCTTTTAGCAGGGTGAAGCAGCGGATGACCCATCTCCGTGGCTTGAAACGTTAACTCCTCCTCTGCAACTTCCGGGTAGGTTACCGCTCCCTGGTTGTTGAATGCATAGACAGAGAAACTTGTGATGGCATCCAGTTCGGAAAGGGCTTCAAACCAGGAGGTAACTTTGCTCCTGTGCTGTGCCTTCCATTTTCCGAGCCGCAGCCAGATTTGGATGTCGTACAACAAAAGGGCGTTTAAAATAATTGAAACCAGCACATTCAGCCTCTGGTCGAAGCTGTTGAGCAATCGGTATAGTGAGGTGAGGGAATCACCGGCTTTCATTCCGTTGAGGGAGAGCTTTCCTTGCAGGCGGGTGAGGAAAACGGATTGGAATTTTTCTGACTCCATGAGCCGGATAATAGTGGTGTAGCTTTTGAGCGTTCCGGCAGTTTTGCTGAGGAGGCTGTGGGCTTTGTTGATGGCCTTTAGATGGGAGCCTACAATGGAGAGGCTCACGATCACCGGTATCCAAAGCGAATTGATGGTGAAGATTCCAAGGATCACGAGCGTCATCCAGCAGAAGTTGAGGATGGGGATCAAAATGCAGAGAAAAGGTAGCAACCGGCTTTTCACTTCTGGCAATCCAAGCCAGGTCTCGAGGCTTTCGAGTTCGTTGCCTTTTTCGGTGATGAACATCCCATGGGTTTGGAAGTCGGAGACGAATTCATGCTTTTTCACCAGTTCGCTTATTGCCTGCTGTTTTTCCAGGATGATGGTCACTTCCTGCCGCGACTGACAGAGACCTTCAGCAAGTTTCTGTTTTCCACCGAGAGTAGAGCAACGGTTGAGGTATTGGAAGAGGGAGCCTGCGCCGAATAGGTCGAAGTCGGCCGAGAGGTGCGGATTGATCGAGTGGTAGCCGGCACCTGTTTCACGGTCGGAATATTGGTGATCGAGAATCCTGAGTTCGTTTTGATTAAGGAGCAGTTGGTTGTTAGTGAATTTTTCCCTGAAAGCATATTTCAAATCCACTTTCACGGCTAGTAGAAAGGCGGCGAAAAAAAGGAGGGAGAGAAGAGGGAAGAGGGCATTAGATTCTGAGCGGATGAAAAGGACCAGCATAGCGACGAAGGCGAGGAAGGTGACCAGACGCATTAGGTAGAGGCGGGAGAGCACCTGCTTAATGGTTCTTAGTTCGGTTTCGAGGATTGATATCTTCGAGGTATAGTGGCTGGAGATTGTCTCTTGCATGGAAATTCTGGATTGCCTGTTCAAATTTAACAGGAATAATCAGTTTTTTCATCACAATTGGCACAATCAGTTGGCGATCAATGAATATTCACAGAACAAATTCTCAATATTGAAACTGTATTTATAAAATCACTCCCCATTCGGTGACATAGAATCCTTGACGGTTAAATTTGGGAGGCGTTGTAGGAATATCTAAATTGTTAGTAGGTTCATTCGTCTCTTTGATTACATAATGCAATCTAAGCAGATGGTCTGGTTTTGGGGAGATAGTTAGCCTAATCAGTTTATCAACTATGGCTGTTTCCTGAGGATAGATTTTGTAATACGCTGATTTCTTAAATCGAGGCAGCCAGTATTCCGTGAAATCATTGATCTCTTTTCCTTTGAAGCCGTATGAACTCAGATTTGAAACAAAGAAATCTTTGAGTTCATTTTGCCTGATCACCCAGCCTTTTTTTAGTTGCCAAGTATTGGGCTGTCTGCTTTCGTAAAACAGGTAATCATATTGGTTGTTAATCTTTCCTGTAGTGTCGACACTGACTTTCCAACCATTTTTGTAGGCTGGGATGGAAGTTGTGACTTCTCCTCCAGATGGGAAAGAAATTTCAACATCCACTTGTGATTTGGACAATGGATAGAGGTAAATGTTGGGTTTGTAGTCCTCAGTTTCATCAGGCCTGCAACTTTGAAGTGATCCAAATACAGAAATAAGCAGGATGGTGAGGAAATAAACAAATAGATTCCGGTTTTTCATGATGTTCGTTTTGGTTTCGGTCTAAATATTAGATGTCCGACACTACTTAACAGTTGCGTGATTCTAATTTATTTAGCCACCCTGACCCAAATATTTTGCTCCAACACAGAAAACTCAATTCCAGCGACAGCCTTTTTATCTTTACTATTTAATTCTTCAACGCTTTCAGCAGTTCAGAAACTGCCTCTTCCGGTGTTTCACATTCGCCCAGAAGCTGGATAAATTTGCTGCCGACAATGGCCCCGCGGGTGTGTTCTGAGGCGGCGTCAAGCGTATTTTTGTTGCTGATCCCAAAGCCAACTAAAAGCGGATTGCGAAGCTTCATATCTGCCACCCGTGTGAAATAGTCCTGCTTCCCTTGGTCAAATGCCTGTTGTGCACCGGTGGTGGAGGCGCTGGAAACCATGTATATGAATCCTTCGGTGTGCTCGTCTATCAATCTAATTCTTGTTTCTGAGGTTTCCGGAGTGATCAGCATGATCATCTTCAGATTATGCCTGTCGGCAATGATTTTGTAGTTTGCCAGATAGTCTGCAAACGGGAGATCGGGGATGATAACACCATCGATACCAACTTCCTCGCAGGATTGGCAGAACCTTTCGAAACCGTATTGCATGATCGGGTTTAGGTAACCCATCATGACCAATGGCATTTTCACGGTAGTGCGCACTGCTTTCAATTGTTCAAAGAGCAGTTTGAGTGACATCCCGTTGTGAAGGGCATCACCGGCGGATTTCTGAATCACCGGACCATCTGCCATCGGATCGGAGAAGGGGATGCCAATCTCAGCCAAATCGACTCCCTGCTTTTCGAGTGCCGTCAAAATTGGAATTGTATCCCCGAGATTGGGATACCCTGCTGTGAAATAGACAGATAAAATCTTGTGAGTCGGGTTTTGGAAGAGTTGTGTCAAGCGGTTCATAACGGGTGATTTTTAATATTTTGAATGAATCCGGAGAGGAGTTCGACATCCTTCACGGCAGGTGCTGTTTCGAAGCGGCTGTTCAGGTCGATGCCGACCCATAGGTGGTGGTGAAAATGAAGAAGCGATTCATGGCTGTCCGGACCAATCCCACCGCTTAGGATAAAAGGGGTGGAGCCGGTATAGTATTGCAGAATGTTCCAGTCGAAAGTCCGGCCGGATCCGCCATATCCACTGGTCGGGGTATCGAAAAGGAGGTATTCACAGTGCGCTTTGTACCCTGAAGTCTGCAGAAGGTCTTCCTCCGTTTTGATGGAGAAAGCCTTGATCAGTTTGATGCTGAAAGGAAGAAACGTCCTGAGATTGGACAGGTATTCTGGCTTCTCACTGCCGTGAAGCTGGATATAGCTGAGATGGTATTGGAACGCTTTCTGGATTACAACCTCAGGTTGCTCGTTCACAAAGACGCCTACGGCCTTCACATTAGCGATTGGAGCAAGTGCGTCTGCCGTTGCCTCCGAATCAACATAGCGTGTCGATGGGGGATAGAAAATCAGTCCGATGAGGTCGACGCCTGGAATGGCGGCTACCTGTCGTATATTTTCAGGATCGCGGAGGCCGCATACTTTAACCAGCATGGTGAATTCCTTTGATGAAGTTGGAGAGAGTCTCGCCGGGTTTGCCGCCTTTCATAAAGGTCTCGCCGATCAGGAAACCGCAAAACCCCTTTTCGCGCAGTTCATTAACAGTAGAGGGTTTGGAGATCCCGCTTTCGGAGACCAAAAGTACTTGGCTGTTGGCCTCCCTCATTTTCGCCGCCAAGTTGAAAGAGTGGTCGAGGGTGGTGTGGAAGGTGCCCAGATTACGGTTGTTGATGCCGAGCATATCGATGAATGGATTCAGATGACCCAATTCTGATGCATCATGAATCTCAAGAAGCACTTCAAGCTGCAGCTCGCGGGCTGCCTGCGCCAGAGATAAGCATTTTTCCACCGTAAGCACAGCAGCGATCAGCAGCACGGCGTCAGCTCCAGCGACTCTTGCTTCGGCAAGCTGGTAAGCATCGATGATGAACTCTTTTCGCAGCAGGGGCAGATTCACCAGCTTTCTGGCGGTGCGAAGATCTTCCAGGGATCCCCCGAAAAAATTGGCATCAGTCAGGATTGAGCAGGCAGATGCCCCGGCAACTTCGTATGCCGGAACAACCTCTTCTATCCTGGCATCGGGAAATATCCACCCTTTGGATGGGGACTTCCGCTTGAATTCTGCGATAATCCCGGTAGGGGAGGCTGCCAATGCTGACCTCATGGATATCGTTGGTCTGCCTATGGCCTCCAAAAGCTGTCCCGCAAGGATTTCGGGTGTAACAAGCTTTTTCTGCTGTTCCACTTCAACGCGTTTATGGGCGATGATCTCTTGAAGAATGTCTCGCATTTTTATGAATTGAGTTCTACAAATTTCCTGAATTTTTCCTTTGCTTTTCCGCTGACCAGCGAAACGCGTGCTTCTTCAATACATCCGGCAATCGTTTTCTCAGGACAAAGTACCCTGATGGCAAAAGCAGCATTGACCAGCACACAGTTGTTTTGCTGAGGAGTAGCGACACCATTAATAACCTTGTCGAAAATTGCTGATGCCTGCTCCACTGTGTCACCGCCAAAAAGATCAGCTTCTGCATTGCGGATAAACCCTATCTCCTCAGGCGAATAGATGTGTTCGTTTTGATTCGAAATAACTTTGAACGAATCAGTCAGCGAAATCTCATCATATCCATCCAGACTATGCACTACTGCGAAACGATTCCCTATCTGCTGGAAGGAATAACTATAGAGCCTTAGCAGCGGAAGGTTGTAAACTCCAAGCAGCTGATTTCTTGGCATGGCTGGATTAACCAGCGGTCCCAGCATATTAAAGAAACTGCGAACCCCCAGGCTTTTCCTGACTCCCGCCACTGCTTTGAGTGCCGGATTGAAGATCGGAGCATGGAGATAAGCCATATTCGTTACGCTGATTGATCGCTTTAATTTATCGATGTCAGTGGTAAATTTTACCCCATGGTATTCCATCACATTGGAAGCGCCGCTCACAGATGTTGCTCCATAATTGCCATGTTTGGCCACTTTATACCCTGCTCCTGCCACGACAAAGCAAGCGGCAGTTGATACATTGAAGGTATTCTTGCCATCACCCCCGGTTCCCACGATGTCAATAGGATCAAATTCGCTCAGGTCGGTCAACACGCGCATCTCCAGCAAAGCATCCCGAAAACCGGAAAGCTCCTCTACGGAGATGCTTCTCATCAGGAAAACGGTAATCAATGACGCAATTTGCGCTTCGGTATATTTCCCTGACACCATGTTCTGTAGTATTTCCCGCGCTTCATCGCGTCCAAGGAACTGGTGTTCGAATAGTCTGTACAATATCTGCTTCATTTTATAAAGTTGAGAGTTGAGAACTGAGAGTTGAGAACCGAGAGTTGAGAACCGAGAATTGAGAGTTCAAAGTGTGTTGGAATTGAGCATTTCTTTGTTTCTTCGTTTCCCAGTTTCTCAATTTCTTTTCCCAACTCTCAACTCTCAACTCTCAGTTCTCAACTACTTAACCAATTTAGCATAATCTTACTTCCTACAGGGGTCAGCACAGATTCCGGATGAAACTGAACTCCACGTACATCATACGTTTTATGACGCAGCGCCATGATCTCTCCAGAATCATCCAGAGCAGTTACTTCCAGTTCATCCGGAAATCCAACCGGACTAACGGCCCAGGAGTGGTACCTGCCTGCTTCAAAGGAACTTCCTAGTCCTGTAAAAAGCAGATCCTCGACTGTCACGTTTATTTGGGAAGCCACGCCATGGTGCACCTCTTTGAGATTGATAAGAGTTGCTCCAAAGACTTCGCCGATAGCCTGGTGTCCCAGGCAAACGCCAAGAATACTTTTGGTGGAAGCAAAGTGTTTGACAATGTCAAGCAGCAAACCTGCTTCAGATGGAATTCCTGGTCCGGGACTCAGCAAGATCTTGTCATAAGCAGCGACCTCTTCAATGGAAATGGCATCATTCCGCCGAACATCCACCTCGTATCCCAGTGATTTGATCAGATGCACAAGGTTGTACGTAAAAGAGTCGTAATTGTCTATCAATACTATTTTCTTCATTTTTCTTAATTTTTCAGGGTTGCGGCAATGTCAATGGCTTTTTTGAGGGCACCAAGTTTGTTGTTGACCTCCTGCAGTTCGCTCTCGTCGTTGCTTTTTGCCACGATTCCGGCACCTGCCTGATAAAAGAGTGTGTTTCCACGACTCACAAAAGTCCGGATGGTGATGGCTTGATTCAGATTGCCGTTGAAGCCGATAAATCCAATGCATCCGCCATAGGCACCCCTATTGTGAGACTCAATTTCTGAAATCAGTTGCATTGCCCTCACTTTAGGTGCTCCACTCAGAGTTCCGGCAGGGAAAGTATCAGCAAATGTTTTGATGGGGTTACTTTCAGGCAGGATGGTTCCGCTAACGCGTGAAACCAGATGGATCACATGCGAGTAGTAATGAACTTCCTTGTAAAAGTTGATACCGACATCTGAACAGTTGCGGCTCAGGTCATTGCGGGCCAGGTCGACCAGCATCACGTGCTCGGCATTCTCCTTTGGATCCTGAAGAAGTGATTCGCTTAGTGCCTTGTCCTGCAGGGCATCGCCGCTTCTGCGAACAGTCCCTGCGATCGGATCAATGGTTGCTTTCCCATTGGTTATTTTACAGTGTGTTTCCGGAGAGGACCCAAAAATCCGGAATCCGCCAAAATCAAAATAGAAGAGGTAAGGGGAGGGGTTTACGCTTCGCAGAGCCCGGTAAACCTTGAAATCATCTCCTTGAAAAGGTTGTTCAAACCTTCTGGAGAGCACAACCTGGAAAACATCTCCGCGCAGGCAGTGAGATATCCCCTTTCGAACCATCTCCCTGTATTTTTCGTCCGTAATCGGCGAATTTTCTTTGCCGTTGAGACTGAAATCGTAGGAAGCATAATTTCGGTTGGAAATAAGATTTTCGAGTTCCTCCAGGTTCGGAACTTCACCTTCTTCTGTGAGCTCGATCAGTGTCAACTCATCTTTATAATGGTTAAATACCATGATGTACTTATAAAGAATATAGAGCAGATCGGGCGCATCATTTTCTGTCTGATGATTTTCGATAACCTCTATTTTTTCCAGATAGCGTACCGCATCAAAGGAGGTGTATCCGAAGACCCCGCAAATATCTGCCTGAGGACCGAATACCTCAAACCTTTTCATGAATTGGTTAAGTGCTTCAGCCACTCCGAAGTCTTGGTTAAGAACTTGTTCAGTAACTTCTCCATCGGGGAATTGCTCAGTGCAGATGCCACTGTTGATTCCAACCCTTGCGATAGGGTGCAGGGCAATGAACGACAGACTGTTTTCTGCTGCGTGGAAGTCAGAACTTTCCAGAAGTACCGACTCCGGGTAAACATCACGCACTTTCAGGTAGATGCTTACTGGCGTGTGTAAATCCCCAAGCACTTGTTTGCTTTCGGCCTTGTAGGTGTAGATTTTTTGAGTATTCATGGGTCCTTTAATTTTTTTCAATTTTATAACTGGGTTGAAATGAGGGGGAGAGTGGGAGAGTGGGCGACGGGGCGAATGGAACTCCCAAATATTGCTCCGTGGGTCTGTTGGAAGGACTGAAAAGTTCAAATGAGGCGTTCGCCCACTCTCCCCCTCGCCCGCTCGCCCCCTCATTCACTTTAATCTCAAGTCTCATCTCTCATGTCTCATAACTCCAAACTCATAACTTTTACATAAGTGTCCATATCCTTATCCCCTCTTCCCGACAGGTTAAGAACCACCACATCCGTAGATTTGAAAACCACTTTAGAAAGTGCTCCCAAAGCATGGGCCGACTCAAGAGCCGGGATAATGCCTTCCAGTTTTGTTAATTCAAATGCTGCTTTCAAGGCTTCATCATCGTCAACGGCCAGGATTGTAGCTCTTTTGGTAGTGGCCAAATGCGCATGCATGGGGCCGATTCCAGGATAGTCCAACCCCGCAGAGATGGAATAAGGTTCTTCAATCTGGCCATCTTCACTCTGCATTACCAGCGATTTGGAACCGTGAAGTATGCCAACTCTGCCCAATTGTATGGTGGCAGCACTTTGTCCGGATAAGATTCCGAGTCCGCCGGCCTCTGCAAGAACGATCTTCACCCGTTCATCGTCAAGATAATGGTAGATGGTTCCGGCAGCATTGCTTCCACCCCCTACGCAGGCAATCAGATAATCCGGATAGTCGCGTCCTTCTTTCACCATAAGTTGTTTCTTAATCTCCGCACTAATCACAGACTGCAGTCGTGCCACCATATCCGGATAAGGGTGCGGACCAACTGTCGACCCAATGATGTAGAAAGTATCTGCCGGATTGCAGCACCAATCGCGAATGGCTTCGTTGGTGGCATCTTTCAAAGTCATATTGCCGGAAGTTACCGGCCTGACTTCTGCACCCAGCATTTTCATTTTTTGAACATTGACATGCTGACGCTGGACATCGGTTTTTCCCATATAGACCAGACATTCCATATCCATCAAGGCACATACTGTGGCAGTGGCCACACCATGCTGTCCGGCACCTGTCTCTGCAATGATCCGTGTCTTGCCCATTTTCCGCGCGAGCAGAATCTGGCCAATGGTGTTGTTTATTTTGTGTGCTCCTGTATGGTTGAGATCTTCCCTCTTAAGGTAGATCTTGCAACCATATTTTGCACTAAGCCTTTTTGCCAGGTAAAGCGGTGAAGGACGACCAACATAATCCTGAAGCAATTGGTCAAATTCTTTCCTGAATTCTTCACTTTCAATAACACCCAAATAGGTATTTTGCAGCTCAGTAACGCACTTGTGAAGTATCTCAGGAATGTAGGCCCCTCCAAATTCTCCGTAATATCCATTTTTATCTGCCAGATAAGTATTCATATATTTTTCGTATTAATATCTTTTTTGGTGATTAGCTTATATGCGAAAATATTGTCTCTCATGTCTTATATCTCATGTCTCATCTCTCTAAAAGACAAGAGACCTGTCGCAGGTGCGACAGGTCTCTTGTTTACTATATTATTCAGGTAAATACGGACGCTGCTTCCTTACGACTTTTGAAAGTTATAATCGAGCCACCACCAATATGTATTTACCAAAAGCGTTTTCATTTTGTACTTGTTTGTCGCAAAACTAGGAAAAATTCTTTACCAACCCTTCTGTTATTAAAATATTTCTTTAAAAAAATAAACAATTGCGACTTCCAAGCGTTTTCCAAATAAATATGTCGATGCCTACTAACCTTAATAAACTCTTCACAACATTCAGTTCGAACAGCCACACAGGGCGACCCATGCAATCTCATTTTCTCACCCTCTCATTTTCTCATCTTCCAACTCTTAACTCTCAACTCTCAACTCTCAAATTTTCCCCTAACCTCCCTTCCATGAAAATCTATTACTCCCTGATTTTATTGCCCCTTTTGGGAAGCTGTATTTCTGTCTCCAAACAGCAACGGGATATTGTTCAGCAATTTGCCTCCAAAGCTGAGGTTTTCTCTGTAATTCCCGAAAAAATATCGATTGAACTTGCGGATATCCGGGAGATCAGAGGTGTCTATTACGCCAATTCGTTCTCAGATCCCGCCACGCATATAAATGAATTGGATGCAATTGTTAAAGAGCGCATCAAAAATGACAAGATTCCTGCCAAGGTTAGATCCGTTTTCAATATTCTTGATAAATATGCAGAAGGACTGGTTCAACTTTCATCAGATACCCCATTCAAAACCAGGCGGACACTTTTTGGAGCTATCGGTGTTGACCTCGAAACTTCGATTGGATATTACAACAAAATGAATGTAGAGGATAAGCTTCAGGCTGGATCAGGAACATTGCTCGTCAATTTGATGGAAGCCGGCACCCGCCTATATCTTGGTAGCCGACAAATTAAAGCACTTAAAAAATATGTAAATCAGGCTGATACACTCGTTTCAGTGCTTTGCAGCGAGATGATAAAATATTTATCATCAGATATTCTTATTGGTCTGATTTCAAATGAGGCATCCGGGGTACATGAAAGTTTTGGTTTTTACTTTACGAAGCGCTCTCCGCCAGCGATTGAAAGTGAGATAAATTATATTGCCCTGATGAAAAGAGTTGAGGCACTAAAAATACTCCGTCTGCAATCTATCCGCATGGTAAAAAATCTGAGGGCAGCCCATTTATCTGTCGCTGAAGCATTGAACCAAAAGAAAAGTTTTGAAGAAATCGCCTTTATCCTGAATGAATATTACCATGAAGCAGAGACTCTTCATTTGATGGTTGCCAATTTTAATACCAATAGTAAACAATAATAATTATGGACAAGGGAATGCCACTGGTCGATATCAGAATCGCTCAGAATGAAATAGTATCAGAGATGGCCAAAGAAGGATTAACCCGAGCAGAGCTAATCGGACTGGAAAAGGCCTCCTTGAGTATGAGGAACATGGAGCGATTGTTGGTAGCAACTTTTGAAAAGAGGCTGATAGCTGAATTGAAAATTGAAACCCTGGCTTTGAATGCTTTGACCGAGGAGATAAACCGGACTTCAAAAAAGCTTTCCGAACTCACTTTAATTCTTAGAAGAATTGTTAACATAACCGGGCAGTTAATCAATATTTTTGATCTTGTAAAGTAAGAGTCACAAAATTTCTTTTCATTTGCATCTAAATCGATACCGGCTATCCGGAGCGATCCATTGAAAATCGAATCGACTATTCAGAGTAAAATTGATGCAGTGAGAAATCTATCCTGGTTGAAGCCGGCTGTTCCCAAGCGTATCCTCCTCTTTATTGCTGCCGGTGTCTGGACATTTGCCGGTTCTATGCTAATGTTCAAAGGTTATAAAATGCTTGATACAACAGGCAGATATCTTTGGCTTAAATTGTTGGTTGTTCTGTTTTGTGGGATTGCGTTTTACATCAGGCTTTTTTCGAAACTTTCTCTTAAACATACGCTCCGGATACTAGGTCTGAAAAATGAATATCCATGCCTGTTCTCCTTCTTTAACTTCAAGAGCTACCTGGTTATGATCTTCATGATCTCCATGGGAATTACCTTACGAACTACAGGCTGGGTTCCATTTTCTTACTTGGCATTTCTTTATCTGATGATGTCGATACCCCTGCTGCTCTCTTCTATACGATTTTATTACACTGGTTTCTATTTCAGACGCTTTGTTATTATTCAACCATAATTTCTTACCATGAAGCCCATTGTTCTCATCATTGCCGCGATACCAAAAGCGGGACTTTCTGATCTTGAAGAAAAGTTCGAGCTGATTTATCCGACTAAATCGTTTATGTTTTCGGACGATGAAATCAAAAACCACATTCGATTGGCAGATGGTGTCCTTTCCGTTTTTACCAGACCACTTACAGCAGAGATGCTTGATATTGCCTCCAGACTCAAGGTCATTGCCAATTTTGGTGTTGGGTACAACAACATTGACATTACAAAAGCAAATGAAATGGGCATAGTTGTTTGTAATACACCCAATGCAGTTACTGAGCCTACGGCGGAAATGGCTTTTGGCTTGCTTCTTTCGCTTACAAGGAAAATTGCTTTAACCGATAGAGAAATGAGGACCAATCCCAATTTTAAATGGGGAATGATGGAAAATCTTGGAACAGGAATCTATGGCAAGACATTGGGAATCATTGGAATGGGTCGTATTGGTCAAGCCTTTGCCCGTAGAGCCATCGCATCAGGCATGAAAGTTATCTACTTCAACAGAACCAGATTAAGTGTCGAAATAGAAGAAAAATATGCTTGTCAACAAGTAGGTTTTGAGGAGTTGCTCCAAAAATCTGACGTTATTTCAATGCACTGTCCAATGACGAATGAAACCTTTCATTTGCTTGATGAGGCAGCGATGAAAAAAATGAAAAATGGTGCCATCATTCTGAATACTGCGAGAGGTCCTGTCATTGACGAAAAAGCCCTTGTCACCTATCTTCAGAATGGCAAGTTGGGAGGAGCCGGACTGGATGTGTTTGAGGCAGAACCGATTGTATCACCTGAGCTGTTTGTATTGGACAATGTGGTGTTAACTCCTCACAATGCCACAGGAACTATTGATACCCGGATTGAGACCGGTCGTGAAGCATCCAGGAATATTTTGCGATTTTTCGAAGGACGGAGGGATATTTCAATCGTAAATCCGGAAGTTTGGGGCTAGCCTCCATCAAAATTTTTTATCTTTGAATAAATTAACAGCTTACTTATGAAAATTCCAACCACACACTACAGAAACTTTTTCTTTCCAATTCTGCTTACAGTTATTTCCTTTTCCGGGTATTCAAAAAGCATTGTGAATACCCTCAAGTGTGACTACCATGTCAATCCGATAGGGATCGGTGTAGCACAACCCCAATTGAGCTGGCAAATAGTCGCTGAAGAGAACAATTTCACGCAACAGGCCTACGAAATACGGGTTGCTGAAAAAGTAGAAAATCTTTCAAAAATGAGCAAACTGGTTTGGACGTCTGGAAAAGTAAATTCCTCTGAATCAGTTAACGTAACTTATGGCGGAACGCCTGCCAAATCAGGACAACGGCTATGGTGGCAGGTCAGGATCTGGGATACAAAAAGCAAGGCAACCTCCTGGAGCGAACCTGCATATTGGGAGGCGGGATTGTTAAATGCTTCCGACTGGAAAGCCAATTGGATAAGACTTGGTCAGGAGCCTGATAATTTGATTTCACGGCCATCTCAATACTTTAGGAAGGAATTTTCGCTGGCCAAGAAGATTAAGACGGCCCGTGTTTATGTGTCTGCGCTTGGCCTTTACGAATTGCGCTTGAACGGAAAGAAAGTTGGCAATGACCTTTTTACACCCGGTTGGACAAGCTACAAAACCCGCATCCAATATCAAACCTATGATGTGACATCCATGCTAGGTGCAAAAAACGCCATCGGAGCCATTTTGGCGGATGGCTGGTATCGTGGTAACATTGGTTTCAAAGGACAGAGAAGTTATTACGGAGATAAGAGCGCCCTTTTGGCTCAGCTTGAAATCAGCTACACCGATGGAACGAGTGAAGTAATATCAACAGATTCAAAATGGAAAGCCACCACCGGACCAATTCTGGAATCAGATATTTACAATGGAGAAAGCTATGATGCAAGGCTTGACTTGAACGGATGGGACCAAACAGGCTATGGAGATGCAAAATGGAACGATGCAGTAGTTTATGACTACACTAAAAATACTTTGATTGCTCCTCAAGGAGTTCCCGTTCAGGCCATAGAGGAGATCAAACCTGTTAAGCTAATTAAAACACCTAAGGGAGAGACAGTTATTGATATGGGTCAGAATATGGTCGGTGTTGTCAGATTAAAAGTGAATGGCAGCAAAGGGGATATGATTGAATTGAAATTCGCCGAAGTTCTGGACAAAGCAGGTAATTTTTATACCGATAATCTCCGTGCTGCAAAATGTACCGACACTTACATTCTCAAAGGAGGAGGTGAAGAAACTTTTCAGCCTTTGTTTACTTTTCATGGTTTCAGGTTTGTGATGCTTAAGGGACTCTCAGCAGAGCCTGTTCTAGATCAGGTAACTGGAGTTGTGATTCATTCTGCCATGGATCCAACCGGTACCTTTGCCTGTTCAGACTCTCTGATAAATCAATTGCAACACAACATTCAATGGGGGCAAAAAGGCAATTTCGTCGACGTTCCGACTGACTGCCCACAGCGGGATGAGCGATTGGGATGGACCGGTGACGCTCAGGTTTTCAGTATGACAGCTGCTTTCAATTTCGATGTTGCAGCTTTCTATACCAAATGGATGAAAGATTTTCCTGCCGATCAGGCAGAAAGTGGCCGTGTTCCACATGTTATTCCTGATGTTTTGAAGGGAGAGGGTGGGGCTACAGCCTGGGCAGATGCTTCTATTATTGTTCCATGGACTGTTTACCTGGTTTATGGTGACAAGCGAATCTTGTCTGAGCAATATAAAAGTATGAAGGCATGGGTCGAATACATGCACACCCGCGCAGGATCAAAAAATCTCTGGATCGGTGATGCACATTTTGGCGACTGGCTTGCCTTTGCCTCCAATAGCTCTTCCTATCCCGGTGCAACAACGGAGAAGGATCTAATTGCTACAGCGTATTATGCATATTCTTCCAGATTACTCGGTAAGATTGCCGGTATCTTAGGTAAATCTGAAGATGCAACCTATTATGCAAAACTCTCTGATGCGGTGAAAAAAGCTTTTATCGATGAGTTTGTGACAAAAAATGGAAGGGTTGTTTCTCATACACAAACAGGATATTCGCTGGCATTGGCATTTGACCTCTTGCCTGATAATTTGAAAAAGAACGCTGCAGAATATTTGGCCAATGATGTCAGGAAAATGGGACATCTCACTTCCGGTTTCGTTGGGACTCCGCTTCTTTGCAAAACGCTCTCATCGATTGGTCAGGATGATTTAGCTTTCATGTTGATAAACCGCAAAAAGTATCCTTCCTGGTTGTATCCGGTTACGCAGGGGGCAACGACAATTTGGGAACGCTGGGACGGACAAAAGCCGGATGGTTCTTTCCAGGATGTTGGCATGAATAGCTTCAACCACTATGCATATGGTGCCATTGGAGAATGGTTATACAAACATGTGGCAGGTTTGGATTTGGATCCTCAAAATCCTGGTTACAAACATATATTGCTCGCACCACATCCCGGTGGCGGACTAACAAAAGCTTCTGCCGAACTGAAAAGTATGTATGGAATAGTAAAATCTTCCTGGATACTTGATAACGCTAATTTTGCGTTTGATGTGACTGTACCAGCGAATACCACAGCCACTGTAACCCTTCCTTTTGCAGAACTCACAAAAGTTATGCTTAATCAGGCTCCTCTTTCTGCAAGTAAAGTAGGTAAAGGTCAACAGGAAGGAGAGTCAACAGTCGTTGAACTTGGATCAGGAAAATATCAGTTTACATATGCTTCCGATCTTTTTCTACCCAAAAAGGTTAGCAAGTAATGAATTGAATTCAGAATAAGAAGGGGGGGGTGATCGTTTCATCTCCCCCTTCTTATGTTTTCACAAATTCAAACAACTATCCAGCTTAGTTTTGAAGCAAAGTGCTTGATTTATTTTTGGAGAGGTGCTTGTCAATTATTTGAATCAATTTTGCTTTGTTGATAGGCTTGGTAACAAAATCATTGCATCCTGCATCCATGCTTTTTTTCCTGGTGGGATCAGAAGCATAAGCCGTTACGGCAACAATTGGAATCTGAGAATCATTTTCCCTGATTTTCATGGTTGCTTCCCATCCATTCATCTCCGGTAGTTGAACATCCATTAAAATCAGACTGTAATTGTTGTGAAGAAACATGTTGACAGCCTCATTGCCGGAAATTGCCCTCTCGAATTTCAGATTAATACTCGTCAAAATGGAGCATAGTACCTGATAATTGATGTCTTCATCCTCGACGATCAGGATTAGCTCATTGTTGAATTTTCCTCTGATAAGAATTTCTTCGACTTTGCGAGAGGCCGGAAATTCACTTTGGGATTGAATTTTGGGAATATCAAAGATAAAACTGCTGCCTTTCCCTTTTTCACTCTCAACACGGATATGACCGCCATGTTTTTCTATAAATTCTTTGCACAAAACCAAACCAAGTCCGGTACCTTTTTCATTTTCTGTCCCATATTTTGAACTTGTCTTATTCTGCAGAAATAGATTCATTCTGGTTTCCTCGTCCATTCCAACACCGTTGTCAGTAATGGTAATCTCAATTTTTGAGCCCAGATCGATGGCAGTTACCTTTATTGTTCCTCCTCTGAAAGTGTATTTGATGGCATTTCCTATCAGGTTGCGGAAAACAGTCTGAATCATGTTGGCATCTGCAAAACTAAAAATATCGTCCCCCAGCTCATAGTGTAATGTGATATTCTTGGAAAGCGAAGTAGGGGAGAAACTCTCAACAACCCCAGCAAGGCAATTGGTCAGGTTAAATAGCTCCGGTTTAAAAACCAGGTTACCGGTTTGGATAATGGCCCAGTTTAACAGTGTTTCCAATAAATTGAAAGTCGATTTTGCAGAATTCTTTAAAATATCGAGCATCCTAAGTTGCTCATCATTGCTAAAGCTGTCATAACTTTCCATCAGTACATCAAGCAAATCGGCAGAAGTACCAATTGGACCCCTTAGATCATGGGCGATAATTGAAAAGAGTTTGTCTTTGGTTGTGTTGAGGGCTTTAAGTTCAGATTCATTATTCTTTAGCTCATCTTCTATTAGCTTCCGGTCTGTAATGTCAAGGAATATTCCCAGTGTGGCTTCAAATTCTCCATTGGCATTAAAGGTAGGTGTAGCTGTGACAAGCATGACCCTTTTTTCTCCGTCAGCGCGAATAAACTCCATTTCATAGGTACTTTGATTTCCCTCCTGCCGGATCATTGTCTGTCTCCTGATCTTATCAAAAGTTTCATTGCTCACAAATTCATCCATTTTTCTGCCCACCAAACTACCTATTGGAACGCCCAATATTTTGTCCGCTGCAGGATTGCTAAAGATGAACCTTTCCTCAGAGTTGACAATGCCAAATCCTTCACCTTGTATCTCAATCAACTTACGGTACTTCTCTTCACTTTCCCTGAGCGATACCTCCATTTGTTTCCTTTCCGTAATGTCCATCACAGAGGTGACAATCTGGTTGATGATTTTGTCATAAAATACTGACATGATTCCAAACCTTATCTCTCCATTCTTTTTCTTGAATTGAAATTCATAATTGTCAGGGATATCCGGTGAATTTTGAAGCCTTAATCTGTTGTACTCCGAAAGACGCTCAAGTTCAAAATCTGGAATCAAAATAGTCCAGCTTTTACCCACAACTTCCTCCTGGGAATAGCCGGTCATTTTACAATAGGCATCATTGACCATTGATACCGTCTTATTGGTTTCCAGAATAAGTGTCGCAGAGGTGTTGTTCTCAAAAATGGTTCGAAATCTCTCTTCACTTTTTTCGAGTGCCAATTTTGTTTTTGAAAGTTTGCGATCAAGTATCATTGCCAGCAAATAGACAACAATTCCAACTAGTGGGATGCCAATTGCAAATTTTATTAATGCACTTACCAACCAACCTTGATTGTATACGAAAACCTGTTGGTCAATAAAATGGTCTAAGATTATCATCACAACGATCATAGGAAGAAATGCCAGAATCAATCGGTATTCGATAGAGCTTCTTTTTATTAACCTTCGAAAGAAATGTGACATAACAGATCGATTTGAAAGATTTGGGTCAACAGTATACCTGGCAAATACTCCAGCGAAAACGAAGTTATGAATTGTTATCCAAACTAAACAATTTTCAGGCGAAAAATAATTAAATGTAAATGATATATTTGAGGATCAATTTTAAATGTTTAAAAAATGCATAAAGCTATTGTCATTGTAGTTGTTGGGGTATTGTTGCTTGCCTTTAAATCAGATAAGAATGCCTATATGATTTTTGATTCAAAAGGAAAAGAGTGTCATTATTCAAAGATGCTTGAAAAGGCCCTTGAGGCTGATGTTATTCTATTTGGAGAGCAGCACGATAACCCAATTAATCATTGGTTGGAGCAAGAACTTACCAAAGAATTGTACGATTCAAAAAAGGAAAATCTGGTTCTGGGTGCCGAAATGTTTGAATCGGATGATCAGATAGTAGTCAACGAATATTTAAACGGATCATTGACTGAAAAAACATTCAAAGATGAATGCAAGCTTTGGACCAATTTCCCTAGTGATTATAAGCCATTGCTGGATTTTGCCAAAAAGAATAAACTAAGGTTCATCGCAACCAATGTCCCCAGGAGATATGCCAATATGGTCTATACCAAAGGTTTAGAAAAATTAGATAGCATTGAGCCTGAAGCTAAAAGGTGGATTGCTCCACTTCCCATTGCTTATGATAAGACTTTGAAGTGTTACGCTGATATCTTCGCTGCTGCCAAAGGTCACGGCGGGGAAAACCTGCCTAAATCACAGGCGATTAAAGATGCTACGATGGCCTGGTTTATTTTGAAAAATCTTTCTGCCGGACAAACATTCATTCATTACAATGGGTCCTATCATAGCGACAACCATACAGCGATTGAATGGTATTTGAAGCAAGCGAGACCCGATCTGAAAATTGTCACCATTGGTTCAACGGAACAGGATTCTATCGCTGATCTGCTAAAAGAAAACGAAGGTTTAGGAGATTTTGTGCTTGTTACCCCTTCATCGATGAGTAAAACTTACAGGCCTTAGAAAATCTGACTTGTAAGGTAAACGCCTGATGGTAAATCATATTTATCTTTAGTTCAAACTGTGTGATATGAACCTTTTTTTAGAGAGAATCCAGTCAGGCTCGCATAAAAACCTTAAATGTCTTTTGGATCTCTATGTGATTGCTTTTCCCCCTGAAGAACGCAGAAATACTAGTGATCTTACAAGGATGCTGAACAATCCTGATATGTATTTTTCTGCCATTTTAGTGGATGAGGTTGTAGTTGGGTTTGTTGTATTTTGGAAGTTTAATGGGTTCCTGTATATCGAACATTTGGCCATTTATCCTTGTCATCGAAAAAAGGGTATTGGAAGAGTGGTATTGAAGCAGTTGCAAAAGGAGGGCAATCCCATATTGCTGGAAGTAGAAATTCCTTTTGACGAGGCTAGTAACCTGAGAGTTAACTTTTATCAAGGTTCGGGATTCAGCAGTTTGCCAGTATATTATAATCAACCTCCATATCGGAAAGGTGAATCTTTGGTGCCGATGTTCCTTTTTTCTGATAAGTCTGATTGGGAGGCAGAAATTCTACGGAGTTCAATAGATTTCTTTCAAGACCGTGTTTATTTACAAAACAATAAGAATTAATGTTTTGTAAGGTTATAACCTTGCTTGAAATGGATTGAATCGCCCCACTCACCATAGCCTATTTCACAGTCGGCCAATGCCAGTCTGGCGTCAAGGCAACCTGCACACTGTTCAGGTTCTTCGTCTGTGCAAGGTTTGTTGTTGTATAGAAGATAGTTGTTGCGATAACTACCTGGAGTGATATTGGGCATGATGATATTAGCCCCTGCCTTAACAGCTTTTTCTCTTCCTAGCGGATCAATAGCTTGCAATGCAGTAGTTGCTGCGATGTTAATGTCTGGCATCATCAAACGCAAAATGGCGACCATTTTCAGGGTTAAATTAAATCGACCGGCTAATGGAAGAGAACCAGTAGCCGGTTTATTAAATGGTGTATCGTTGTGCTCAATAAATGGGCCCATTCCCACCATTGCAATGTCAAAATTCCTAAAAAACAGCAAATCATCTGCCAAATCCTCAATGGTTTGTCCAGGAGATCCTATCATCACTCCGGTACCAGTTTGGTAACCTATTTTCTTTAATAGATTGAGGGCATTTAATCGCTGCTCATAAGTGTGATGTCCATCGCTTGGATGAAGCTTTGAGTATAATTCCGAATTACTACTTTCGATACGCAGAAGATATCGGTGAGCTCCTGCTGCAAACCAACGTTGGTATACTGATTCAGTTTGTTCGCCAAATGAAAGTGTTATTCCTAGTTTATTTGCACTTAACTCTTTAATCTGTAATACTAGTCGTTCAATTCTTGATACGAAAATTTCATTTGTGACCTCTCCCGATTGGACGACAATGGAGCCAAATTTTTCTTGAAAGGCAAAACGGGCAGCTTTCAATACCTCCTCATCAGAAAGATTGTAACGGTGTATATTTTTGTTTGACTTGCGAATTCCACAATAGAAACAGTCCTTTTCGCAAATGTTGGAAAGCTCAATGAGTCCTCTCAGATAGACTTTATTGCCAACAAGATTCAATTTCTGCTCTCCGGCAATCTTTAATAGCATCAATCCATCTGACCCTTCCGCTCGAAGCAGCGTAATGAGGTTTTCTCTGGAAAATATCTTCTGTTCTATGATTTCTTTCACCGTGAGCATACTGCAAAGATACACAATTGTCTGTTTTTGTTGAATTGCCAGCAAAAGCACTATTTTTACGACATAAAAGTTGATCATGGGTAATAAAGTGTGCATAGGTCTGTCTGGTGGCGTCGATTCAAGCGTTGCGGCCTACCTTTTAAAAGAACAGGGATACGATGTTTTCGGCCTTTTCATGATCAACTGGAAGGAGACTACAGGAACATTGACTGCAGAATGTACCTGGGAGGATGATGTGATTTTCGCGGAGATGACTGCCAAAAAACTTGATATTCCTTTTCATATCGTTGACCTCTCTGATTTTTACCGGACCCGGGTTGTCGATTATATGTTTGCCGAATATGAGAAAGGGCGAACGCCTAATCCGGATGTGTTGTGCAACAGAGAGATAAAATTTGATATATTTCTTCAGAAAGCCATTGAATTGGGAGCTGACTACGTAGCAACCGGTCACTATTGCAGGAAAACTATAACGGAAATAGATGGTAAAGTCATCTATGGTCTGCTTGAAGGGGTGGATCCGAACAAGGATCAGAGCTATTTTCTTTGTCAGCTTAACCAATACCAGTTGTCAAAATCCCTTTTCCCAATCGGACATCTTTTGAAACCTGACGTACGTGAGATTGCTCGTGAACAAGGGCTGATTACCGCTGAGCGCAAGGATTCTCAAGGGATCTGTTTCGTGGGCAAAGTGGATTTGCCAGTATTCCTCCAGCAACAGCTGGAACCTAAAAAGGGAAATGTCATCCTTATTTCATCTGATTTTTCTGCTAAAAAGAGAATCATAGATAGAAGCAGGGAGAATTTGCCTTTGTTGACTACTCCCTTCCCATTTAAACCCTGGCAAGGAACCGTTATCGGGGAACACAACGGTGCTCATTTCTATACCATCGGCCAACGAAAGGGATTAAACATTGGCGGTTTTGTTGAACCTTTGTTTGTGCTTGCCATTGATGTTATACGAAATATTGTGTACGTAGGAGAAGGGAAAGAACATCCGGGATTGTACCGGCCCGGACTTTTTGTTTCAAAGGAAGAGTTGCATTGGATTCGCACCGACCGGTCTTTAAACCCAGGCGAGGAGTTCAGATTCCTGGTAAGAATTCGCTACCGTCAGCCCCTCGAAAGGGCGACAATGATCATGGAAGACACAGGAGCATATTTCTTATTCGATCACGAACAGAGGGGTATTACTTCGGGACAGTTTGCCGCATGGTATGATGGACCAGAATTGATAGGATCTGGCGTTATCAAGTAAAGGCTAAAGGCTAAAAGTTAAAGTGAAGAACGCATTGATCAAAGCTATCACTTATCCCAAAACTCATAACTCATAACTCATCACTCCTTCCAAAATATACCCTAAATAAGGTATTTCAATACCTATAAAGTAGTGTGATATTTGCCGGTAGTTAAACAATTTTTAAAATTTGGATCATGAAGGCAGATAATATTTTACAGACAATAGGGAATACGCCACATGTGCGAATCAACCGAATCTATTCCGCTGATTATAATGTTTATGCAAAATTGGAGAAAGCCAATCCAGGAGGTAGCATAAAGGACCGTATTGCATTGTCGATGGTAGAAGATGCAGAGAAGAGTGGGATTCTCAAGAAGGGAAGCATAATCATTGAACCGACTTCCGGGAATACCGGTATCGGTCTTGCTTTGGTGGCAGCCGTTAAGGGATACAAGCTTATTTTAACCATGCCAGATTCGATGTCTGTCGAGCGCCGTAGCATTCTGATTGCTTATGGAGCAGAACTGGTACTGACGCCCAGAGAGTTTGGAATGAAAGGTGCCATAGCCAAGGCAACTGAACTTGCCGAAGCAACTCCGAACTCTTGGATTCCAATGCAATTTGATAATCCTTCTAACATTGCAGCTCATGAAAATCATACAGCAGCTGAGATTTTGGCAGATTTTCCCAATGGCATTGATTACCTCATCACAGGTGTTGGTACAGGTGGACATATTTCAGGTGTTGCAAAAATTCTGAAACAGAAGTTTCCAAACTTGAAGGTATTTGCAGTAGAACCTCAAGCATCACCTGTGATTAGCGGTGGAGCTCCCGGTCCGCACCCGATCCAGGGCATTGGGGCAGGTTTTATTCCTAAAAACCTGAAAGTAGAACTTCTGGATGGAGTCATTAAGGTAGAAAAGGGAGATGCCTTTGCCTATACGAAAAGAGCCGCCAGAGAAGAAGGACTTTTTGTCGGTATTTCATCGGGTGCCTCATTGGCTGCAGTGGCCCAGAAGTTACCCGAAATTCCTAAGGGTTCAACGATTCTGACCTTTGTTTATGACAGTGGGGAGAAGTATCTTTCGATTGAAGGATTGTTTTAAAACTCTTTAAATATTTTATTATTTTAATTTGGAATAAATAAAAATAAAAATTAGTTTTGAAATTTATATTTATTTAATCTTAATTATTATGAAAAAGTATTTAATGATTCTGGTGGTTTTTTTGGCGATATATTTTCTGGAAGCTAAGGAAGCACAAGCCTTCAGGGTCACAATTACTGTTGTGATCGGAAACGGCAGTAATTGTGCTGGTAGGGGTATTTGCAGCGTTACCATTGATGTATCTTTACGTTCAGCTTCTTCTGGTGGTTCAACAGCCCAAGTAATTGAAGGGAGTGCTGAGGTAAAGGGAGATAAACTTTATGTTACCCTATCTAAAGGATTAGGTGATATGGCTGCCAATGAGAAAGGGGTCAAAAGTGTTAGCATCAAAAGACCGCAAAGATTAAGTCAGGATGTAGCTAAGCAGCTTGGATTTAATGAATTAACCATTCTGCCAAGTGACTATGTAATGGAAGGAAACAGCTTTGTTTTCGATGTGAAAGGTACCTCAGTTTCAAATCCTGTTAGAGGTGCAGGAAGTACCAGATAAGAATTAATTCTGAAAATAATAAACTAAAGGGCAGATAATGATGAAAATCTTTTTCTGCCCTTTGTGCAGAATTATTTATCTATAAAAATCTTAACTATGAAAATGATTAGTGACAAGAAAAAGTTTCTTCATTTCGTCTCAATTTTCATTCTTGTTATCTTCCCGGCATTGGGTTTTAGTGCAAAATTAGGAATAAATACGCATGAAATACTCGATTCCATAAAAACCGTCAAAGCAAATAGTACTTCCTCAAAATGGCATTTTAAGATACATCCAAGCCTTGGCTTGACCCTTGGAATGACCCATTCTGAATCAGAAAAATCGACCAATTTACAATGGCTAGGCACTTTAAACAGTAACATCGATTTTCTGGGAGAGAAATTTGATTTTAGCTCTTCAATTTTCGCACAGTACGGTCAATCCAAGAAGAGTGGTGAAAATGCTGAAAAAATTAAGGATGCATTTATTCTGTCATTGACTCCTTCGATTCCGCTTGTAAAAAGGCCCGCCATTCGTTTGTTTTTAGAGACCACAGCCGAAACATATTTGGGAAAAGGTTCAATACAGAATAATCCGAGTGGGTTTTGTGATCCGTTGTTTCTCTACCAGACACTATTCCTTGGTCAAAAGCACCATTCTTATCAAAAGGAAGATAAGTTAAAGTGGGATTTAACCTATGGAATTGGATATTCTTTTCAACAAACTTTTAACAACAAGTTTCAGGTAATGAATAATCTAACTGGTCATCGTCAGGGTTTTGAATCCGGATTTAATGGAATCCTGGAATTCAATATGGATTATGCTGCCAGTAAAAATGTTGATCTAAATATTGGTTCAAAAGCAATTGCTCTTTCAAGGGAGGGCATATTTAACCATTTTGATTCAGCCAGAAAATCAATTCTTTTGAATGCGGGGATTTTTTATTCCAAGATAGGAATAGAGTACAACTTTCACTATGTAGACGATTCCAATCTATCTTTATCCCCGATGACGGATCAATCCTTAATGATGACTTTACGGTTCTGAACAACAAACCGCATGATCTACTCTTTCAAGTAGCACAACATTTTCTACGTGGTGCGTGTGTGGGAACATATCAACCGGATGTACTTCTTTGACATTATACTGAATTTGCAAAAGTTGTAAATCCCTTGCCTGAGTTGCCGGATTACAACTTACATAGACGATCCTCTTTGGCTCTGCAGCCAGGATGACTTGAACAACTTTTTCGTCCATACCTGCCCTCGGTGGATCGGTAATGATGACATCCGGCCGGCCATTTTCTGAGATAAAATTTGCCGTTAGAATATCTTTCATATCACCCGAAAAGAAGAGCGTATTTGTTATTCCGTTGTTTTCTGAATTGATTTTTGCATCGGCAATTGCTTCAGGCACATATTCTATCCCAATAACTTTTTTTGCTTTGCCTGCCACAAAATTTGCGATGGTTCCTGTACCGGTGTACAAGTCATATACAATTTCCTGACCGGTAAGACCCGCCATCTCTCTGGTGATTTTGTATAGTTCGTAGGCCTGGGACGAATTGGTTTGGTAAAAAGATTTTGCTCCAACAATAAATTTCAACCCCTCCATCTCCTCTACCAGGTGATTTGCTCCTTTAAAAACCAAAACCTCCTGGTCTGTAATTGTGTCGTTCCCCTTTTCGTTGATGACGTAAAGCAAGGAAGTTACTTCAGGAAAACTGTCACTTATATGATTAAGTAATCCGTCACATAGAGTTTGGATATAATAATAGAAAACAACAATCACCATCACCTCACCTTTTCCGTTCGACCGAATGGTGATGGTACGCAGCATTCCACTCCTATTTCTAAGGTCGAAAAAGGGTAGTTTGTGATCAAGAGCATAAGTACGCACTGCATTGCGTATCTCATTGGATGGCGAAGGCTGAAGCCAGCATTTTTCGATGTCCATCACCTTATCGAACATCCCCGGAATATGGAAACCGAGAACATCCTGATCACTAATCTCATTCCCTGATCGAATTTCTTCAAGGGAAAGCCAGCGCCTGTTTGAAAAGGTGTACTCCAGCTTGTTCCGGTAGTAGGTTGTTTTTTCGGAGCCTTTGATTGGATGAAGGACGGGTATATTAACTTTCCCAATTCTGGTGAGTTGGTCGACAACCTGTTTCTGCTTGTAGAAGAGTTGTTTTTCGTAGGGCAGGAACTGCCATTTGCATCCGCCGCATAAGTCAAAATGCTGGCAAAATGCTTCTACCCGGTCGGGTGAGGGTTTTTGTATCGCTACAACCTTTCCCTCCATGAATTTTTCTCTTTTTTTTGTCACCTGAATATCTACGACATCACCTGGTATCACATTGGTGGTGAAAACAACCATTCCTTCAACACGAGCCACGGCTTTTCCTTCAGCACCGGCATCCAGAATCTCTACATTCAGCAACAAAGGCAAATTTTTATTTTTTCTTCCCACTACTAAAAGTTTTTAAATATATGTTTCTAAGTAAAAGGAGAGGGCGAGTGGGTGAGGGGGCGAGTGCTATTCCCAACATTCAAATATCACTTTTTTACCCTTTATGCGATTGTATTGAAATCCTGCGCTTCACCTTTATTTTACCATCAATATACTCATGTCCAGAGTCCAGATCGCCCCCTCGCCCCCTCTCCCTGTCACCCCCTCTTTCTCAGAAGCTGCTCCAATTTATATCTCCCGGGTGGCTCCATTTCTCCTGCGCACGCAACACTTGCTCAATTACATCTCTGACACATCCCTCTCCTCCATTTTTATCTGAGATATAGGCAGAAATCTCTTTGATTTCGGGAGCTGCATCGTTTGGACAAACCGGCAGTCCAACCAAAGTCATCACATTGTAATCGGGAATATCGTCACCCATGTAGAGTACTTCATTGGCTGTAAGATTGTTTTTCTCCATGAAATCATGCAAGCATGGAACCTTATCCAGTGTTCCCATATATACCTGGTTAATACCCAGTCTTTCGAGTCTGCCCCTTGTATCCTGTGTTCTTCCTCCTGTGATGATTCCGATTGGATAACCCAGCTTGATGGCATACATGATGGCATAACCATCTTTCATGTTTGCCGTTCGAACTGGATCGCCGTCAGGAGAAAGACCAAGGACATTGTGAGACAATACCCCGTCCACATCGAAAACAAAACCTTTTATTTTACTTAGTTCTTCTTTGAAAAATGCCATATTATTATTGTAATTGTTTGATATCTTGACTGATAAGGCTATAAATATTTTGCCATTCGGGATATTGTTCCAGCATCTTAAGATGTATCTCCATGATTGCTTCATTTCCGCGCACCGCCGGACCAGTCTGAACTTCTTCAGGAGGAAATGTCATCACCTTTTGGGCTGTTTCAAGTATTAGTGGCTTAAGTATATCAAAATCAAGATTTTGATCCTGAAGAAGATGCGCTCCTATTGAATAAAGATGGTTTACAAAGTTACAGACAAAAACGGCTGCCAGGTGAAGCTGCCGTCGCTTTGCTGAATCAATGTGGAAAACTTGCCCCGAAATGAGATAGGCCAGCTCATTTAATTTTTTCAGGTTATCCGTGCTGTTGGCCTCAATACAAATTGGAATTGTACTGAAATCTACCTCTTTTTGTTTGGATAAAGTTTGCAAAGGGTAAAAAACACCATAATTAATGGAGAAGGCTGCAAGCATTTCCATGGAGACACTTCCTGAAGTGTGAATGATCAATTGATTGCTAATCGGAGAGTTGATCAAAATTTCCGGGATAGCTTCCTCCGTTACAGCTAGAAAGTAAAAGTCGGCATCGGTCTTAATTTCCTGTTTTAAAGAGGTGAAAGAGCACCCCAGCTGTTTTGATAAATGAACACCAATGGATTCATTACGGCCAAAAACCTGAATAATCTCAACCTCCTTGGCATGAAAGGCTAATCCCAACCGGGTGGCTAAATTTCCAGTACCTAGTAAAACGATTCGCATTCATTTATTTTTTTGCAAAAATAGGGTAATTATCATTAAATCGTTATGTTATAAATTTTAACTTTGCAGGCAATTTTTAGCAGGGATATAATTCTCAAACCAAATATTTATATTTTATGACGAAGTATGTTTATACATTCGGCAACGGCCAGGCAGAAGGTCGTGCAGAGATGAAAAATTTGTTGGGTGGCAAGGGCGCTAACCTGGCCGAGATGAATCTGATCGGTGTACCCGTTCCTCCGGGATTCACTATTACCACAGACGTTTGTACAGAGTTTACCGCAAAAGGTAAAAAAGCTGCATTTGCTTTGATTGAGAAAGATGTACAAGCAGCGGTAGCATACATTGAAAATATTACGGGAACCAAATTTGGTTCGAAAGAAAATCCTTGTCTGGTTTCTGTCCGTTCAGGTGCCAGAGCTTCTATGCCCGGCATGATGGACACCATCCTGAACCTTGGATTGAACGACCTGGCAGTGGAAGGTATCGCATTAAAGTCAGGTAATCCACGTTTTGCCTGGGATTCTTACCGCCGTTTTGTGCAGATGTACGGTGATGTTGTGTTGGGCATGAAACCCCACAGCAAAACAGATATTGATCCTTTCGAAGAGATCATAGAGCACATGAAAGAGGAGGTTGGTATCAAAGAAGATACAGATTTCACTGTTGAAAATTTAAAAACATTGGTGCTTCGCTTCAAGGCAGCAGTTTTAAAAGTAACCGGTAAAGATTTCCCTGTTGATCCCTGGGAGCAACTTTGGGGTGCTGTTGCTGCAGTTTTCGAAAGCTGGATGAACGACCGTGCTATTTATTACAGAAGACTCAACAATATTCCGGTAGAGTGGGGAACAGCAGTCAATGTTCAAGCCATGGTATTCGGCAACATGGGCGGAAACTCTGCCACAGGTGTTGGATTTACCCGTGATGCTTCGACCGGAGAAAATATGTTTATCGGTGAATACCTGATCAATGCTCAGGGCGAAGATGTTGTTGCCGGTATTCGTACTCCACAGCAGATTACCAAAATTGGTTCAAAACGTTGGGCTGAACTTCAAAATGTTACCGAAAATGATCGTGCCTCTAAATTCCCTTCGCTGGAAGAGACCATGCCAAAAGCGTACGCGCAGTTGATGGAGATCCAGGAAAAATTGGAAGGTCATTACAAAGATATGCAGGACATCGAATTTACCATTCAGGATGGTAAACTCTGGTTGTTGCAAACCCGCAATGGGAAGCGCACAGGTGCAGCCATGCTGAAAATTGCTGTTGACCTTTTAAGTGAAGGTAAAATCGATGAGAAAACAGCCATGTTAAGAGTGGAGCCAAATAAATTGGACGAACTTTTACATCCTGTCTTTGACGTTAATGCACTTAAAACTGCCAAATTAATTGGCAAAGGACTTCCAGCTTCTCCGGGAGCTGCAACTGGCCAGATCGTTTTCTTTGCCGACGAAGCAAAAAATTATGAGAACTCCATTCTGGTAAGGATTGAGACCTCTCCTGAAGATCTGGAAGGTATGAACATCGCCCGTGGTATTTTAACTGCCCGTGGAGGGATGACTTCCCACGCGGCTGTTGTGGCCCGTGGAATGGGAAAATGCTGCGTTTCAGGAGCTGGTGCCTTGAGAATCAACTACAAGACCCGTACAATGGAAGCTACCGGTAAAGTGTACAATGAAGGTGATTGGATTTCACTGAATGGTTCTACTGGCGAAGTTTTTGACGGAAAAGTTAAGACTCAGGAAGCTACTATCAGTGATGATTTTGCAAAAGTAATGGAACTGGCCGACAAATATACCCGCATGTCTGTCCGTACCAACGCAGATACTCCTAATGATGCTGTGAAAGCCCGTCAGTTTGGTGCAAAAGGAATCGGTCTTTGCCGTACTGAACATATGTTTTTTGAAGGTGCCCGTATCAAAGCCATGCGCGAAATGATCCTTGCCTCATCTATTGATGGAAGAAAAGCCGCCTTAGCTAAATTACTTCCATATCAGCGCGCAGATTTCGAAGGTATCTTCGAAGCAATGGCAGGATATGGTGTTACTGTTCGTTTGCTCGATCCGCCATTGCATGAATTTGTGCCCCACGAACTGGCCATGCAGAAAGAGCTTGCCGAAGAGATGGGTCTTACCTTAGATCAAATCAAATCCAAAATAAGTGACCTGGAGGAATTTAACCCAATGTTGGGTCACCGTGGTTGCCGTTTAGGGATTACTTATCCCGAAATAACTGAAATGCAGGCACGCGCCATTATCGAAGCTGCTTTGAACCTAAAAGCAAAAGGCGTTGATGCACGTCCGGAAATTATGGTCCCACTGGTAGGTACTGTTGCTGAGTTGAAAAATCAAACTGACGTCATCCATGCTACCATTCAAACAGTTTTTGCGGAAAGAAACGCTAAAATTGATTACCTGGTAGGTACCATGATTGAAGTGCCAAGGGCTGCCTTAACAGCAGAAACCATTGCTAAAGAGGCTGATTTCTTCTCTTTTGGAACCAATGACCTTACCCAGATGACCATGGGATTTTCGCGCGACGATGCCGGAAAATTCCTTCCTGATTATCTTGATAGAGGTATTCTAAAAAATGATCCTTTCCAGATTCTGGATCAAACAGGTGTAGGCATTCTTGTTGAAATGGGTGTTGCCAAAGGTCGTTCAACCAAGCCTGGACTTAAAATAGGAATTTGCGGTGAACATGGTGGCGAGCCAAGTTCAGTTGAGTTCTGTGACAAGGTTGGTTTAGATTATGTTAGCTGTTCACCTTTCCGCGTGCCAATTGCACGTTTGGCAGCTGCTCAGGCCAATGTTAAGAAGAATGGATAATTTATGCAGATGAAAATATTTGTCTGTAAAAGTTCTAAATTGTAATAATTACAAAAAAGGGGGTCTTTCGGGGCTCCCTTTTTATAATTTACGATTGGTTTTTTCTTATTTTTGCTAGCCTATTGATACTTATATATACGTTATGATAACACAATTAAAGAAAACTATATTTTCCACAACAACTGCCGGTTTTGCCTTATTGCTTCTTGCTGTTGTTCTTGGAGTAGCCACCTTTGTAGAAAGTTCCTATGGCGCTGAAGCCGCAAAAGCATTGGTATATGGCTCTCTTTGGTTCGAACTGTTGTTGGTTTTTCTTTCAGTAGCAATGGGAGTAATTTATTTCCGCAACAGGTTATACAAAAAGGAGAAAATGACAGTTGGGCTATTTCACCTTGCATTTATTTTAATGGTCATTGGCGCCGGAGTAACCAGATATATTGGAGAAGAAGGAGTTATCCATATCAGGGAGGGAGAGTCATCTTCTGAATTGATAACTTCAGACCAGTATTTTCATATGCTAGTATCTCAGGGTGATCAACATCTGGAAGGAGAACAAAAAGTACTTTTGACCCCATTTTCTGAGGGAGCAATCAGCGCTTCTTTTGATTTTAATGGCAAAAAATTAAAAGTCAGATCTGTGGAATTCCTCTATAATGCACAATCTGGTGGTCAGGCCGGATCATCTATGGGCGGAATGATGAAACAAGGTAAAGGTGTAAAAATTAAATTGGCAGACGGCTCGAAAGACGAATTTGTCACAGTATTGATTAGCGATGAAGGTCAGGCAGCTTCTGTCAAAGGACAATATAATGGCGCTGACTATGAAATCTGGATTGGGCCAAAAACTGAAGTTCTGCCTTTTGCCATCCATCTGAAAGACTTTCAACTTATCCGATATCCAGGATCAATGAGTCCTTCGTCTTACAAAAGCGAAGTAACATTGATTGACAAGGAACAGGGCGTAAACATGGATTTTTCTATTTACATGAACAACGTATTGAAACATAGAGGTTATAGGTTTTATCAATCTTCCTTCGATCAGGACGAGAAAGGAACCATCCTCTCAGTCAACAAGGATATGCCAGGCACTATTTTGACTTATATTGGCTATTTTCTTCTTTTTGGAGCCATCCTTCTCTCGATATTTAACAAGAAAAGTTATTTCTTCCGTTTGATGCAGAAGGCCTCTAAGCCAGTTAAGGCGTTGGCACTTTTATCTTTGGTATTCCTTTCCGGGCAGCTTATGGGTGCAGAAGTACCCAAAAAAGCTGCCAATGATTTTGCTGGAGTATGGGTACAGGGTCATGACGGACGCGTGGAGCCATTTAGCACGCTGGCTTATGAGGTTGTCATGAAGATTTCCAGGGCTGAGAGTTTTAATGGTCTATCGCCGGAACAATTAGTTTTGAGCATGATTACTTATCCTGAGGATTGGCAAAAAGTTCCGATGATTGTCGTATCTGAAAGCAAAATTGAACAGCTCCTTGGTATCTCTTCCGGAAAGGCTTCCTTCGCAGACTTCTTCGATGGCAAAGGAAACTATAAAATGATGAAAGAGGTAGGTGAGGCTTATGCCAAACAGCCCTCTGAGCGTGGTACCTTCGACAATGCTATCATCAAGGTGGACGACAGGCTGAATGTAGCTTACCTGGTTTATAAAGGGGAACTATTACGGTTATTTCCTTCTTCAGATCCCAAAAATACCAAATGGGAGGACCTTACTACAGCTCCTGCTTCGACATCCGGGGCAATGATAAGCAAGGTATTCTCTGATTACCTCAATGCTGTTCAAAACAACGACGAATCACGCCAAAAGGCGGATCTTGCTTTGATTGAACAGTTTCAGCGCAAGCTTGGATCAGAACTGATTCCCGGAGTAGCCAAACAAAATCTGGAGATCCTGTACAACCGTGTAAACATCTTCAAAGATCTGACTTTCCTCTATTTATTGACCGGCCTGGTATTGATGATCTTCTATTTCAGAGCCTTGCTTACAACTGGTTCAATGAACCAAAAAATAGTCAAATACACTGGTTGGATTTTCCTGGCCGGATTCGCCCTGCATACAATCGGTCTGATTATCCGCGGATACATTGCCGGTCATATGCCATGGAGTGATGGTTATGAATCCATGATATATATTGCATGGGCAGGGATGCTTGCAGGATTGATCTTTGCGCGCAGAAATCCGATGGTTATGGGTGCTGCAGCGTTACTCTCCGGACTTACCCTTTTTGTGGCGCAGATGAGCTGGCTCAATCCTGAAATCACCAATCTGGTTCCTGTATTGAAATCTTACTGGCTCGCACTCCATGTGGCAGTCATTACAGCAAGCTATGGATTTCTGGGTGTAAGTGCAATTATTGGCTTACTTAATATGTTGTTAGCCAGCATGGTAAAACCCATTAATAAAGATCGTGTTCAACGAAATATCCGTCACATGACCTGGATCAATGAAGCTTCTATGATTCTCGGACTTTACCTGCTCACGATCGGAACTTTTCTGGGTGCCATCTGGGCGAATGAATCCTGGGGGAGATATTGGGGCTGGGATCCAAAAGAGACCTGGTCGCTTGTGACAATTTTGGTGTATGCTTTCATTACTCACATGCGCCTCATGCCGGGATACCGCGGCTGGTTCGCTGTCAATTTGGCCTCTGTTGCCGGATTGCTCTGCGTACTGATGACTTATCTTGGTGTGAATTATTACTTATCTGGTCTTCATTCTTACGGAAGCGGAAGTGCATCCTCCTTTCCGGTGGCTTTGGTCGTTGTCATCGTTGTCGTGGGAGGTATAGCCTGGAAAGCTTATAATAATCTTTCAAAAATCGATCTAAAAGACGAATAAACATATATTTATCATTCATCATTCATCATTCATCATTCATCATTCATAATTCATAAATAGCATATCATGAAGTCTATTTCCTATTTCGTATTTGCATTGATTTTGCTGGCAAGTTGTAACAATGCCAAAGTCAAAAAAACAGAAAACACACCATCCTCGCCGCATGAGATGGCTATGGAACCCGCTGCAGCAGAAATGCATACTGTTGTTGCTAAGGATGTTATACAAACAAGCGGCTATACTTACATGCTATTGACAGAAAGCGGTAAAGAATATTGGGCGGCTGTAACACGATTTGAAGCCGAAAAGGGCAAGACCTACTATTACAAAACGGGTATGGAAATGCAAAACTTTAAAAGCAAAGAACTGAATCGTGTTTTCGAAAGCATTCAGTTTATCATGGAGTTTAGCGATAAACCAATTCAGGAGAAGAAAGCAGAAGCACTTACAACAAAAGGAAGACAATCATTGGAAAAAGTTGATGGTATCAAAGTTGAACCTGTTGCCGGTGCAATAAAGTTGGCTGATCTTTTTACGAACAAGGCTAATTATGCGGGAAAAAAAGTTAAAGTTACCGGTCAGGTTGTTAAGTTTAGTCCAGAGATCATGAGTAAAAATTGGATTCACCTTCAAGATGGATCTGAAGCCAATGGTTCTTTCGATTTAACTATTACAACTCTTGATACAGTTGCGGTTGGATCGGTGGTAACACTTGAAGGGGTATTAGCGGTCGACAAAGACTTTGGATATGGATATAAATATGATGTAATCCTGGAAGATTCTAAGATCATTAAATAGCTTCCTCGGTCGGGAAGGAGTTAGTTTATAATGTTTGAAAAGTTTGAAGGGTTTGAATTGTTCGTGTATCTGAACATTTCAAACCCTTTAAACATTATAAACTCTTCAAACAACTGCTATTTGCCTGGCACCATAATCGTTTCCCTGTTCATCTCGAAAATATCGGTGCTGATTGAGTAGTCGCCAATAAGATGTTTGCAGAAATAATCAGCTTTCAGCCAGAAGGCATATTCCGTGAAGTCTCCATAAGCATGGCGTTGACCAGGCATCATAAAGAAGTCGAAACGCTTGTTGGCCCTGATCAGTGCATTGGCCATACGAATGGTATTTCCCGGATGAACATTGTCGTCAATGTCACCGGTTATCAGCAGTAACTTTCCTTTTAGGTTTTTAGCCAATGCTGTGTTCTTTTCAATCTCGTATAAGAATTGTGTCTCGCCATCATTGTTCAGCTTTTCCTTCACGCCATTATGGGTTTCACTCCACCAACGGTTGTAGATGTTGTTTTCGTGATTGCCCGACGAGGAAACGGCCACTTTGTAGAAATCAGGGTACTGACACAATGCCGCTGTCGACATGAACCCTCCGCCCGAATGACCGGTTATTCCAACTTTCGTGATGTCGATAAATTTATATTTGTCGGACAGTTGCTCTGCGACATATTTTTTATCAGCCAGCCCATAATCCCTTAAATCGCCATATCCATAATTGTGGTACCACTTGGAGCGGTTTGGATTGCCTCCTCTATTTCCAAGCGTTATGACGATAAATCCAAGCTGAGCAACACGGTCTGTTCTGTCCATCTTGCTGGAGAAGGCTGCATTCACTGCCTCCGTCTGCGGGCCGGGATAGACATATTCGATCAGCGGATACAACTTGGTTGAATCGAAATTGAAAGGTTTGTACATCACGCCATAAATATCCGTAATACCATCCGCAGCTTTGGCTTTGAAAGTTTCAGGGAATTTGTAACCTGCGGCAAATAGGTTTCTTAAATCGGCTGTTGCCAATTCCATGACCAACTTTCCGGTGTTGTCGCGGATCTCAGATTTGGGAATTGTGTTGACTCTCGAGAATGTGTGGATGAAATACCGAAAGGAATCGCTCATATCCATGTTAAAGGTAAAGTTACCCGGGTTAAGTATCTGAAGACCGGTACCATCCAGATTTATCCTGTACAGATGCTCGTAATATGGATTTTCATTGGCTTCGCGACCATTGGCCACAAAATACATAACCCTGCTTTTCTCGTCAATTTTGACAATCTCTCCACAATGCCATGGGCCGGAAGTAATCTGATTCTTCAATGATCCATTTTCATCATACAGATAATAATGACCCCAACCATCACGTTCTGACCAGTGAATGAACTCTTTTCCACCACCGAGGGTGAATAATCTTTTCGTTTCTATATAGGTATTCATCCGTTCTTCAATCAAGACCTTTGTCTCACCTGTCTCCGTATTCACTGAACAAATATCTGTCCGGTACAGGTCCCGGCTTTTTCGGGTGATGTAGATTTTGTCGGACGTTTCTGATAACCATCTGCTTGGTACATAATCTTCAAGCCTTTCTTTGTTGGTGAGATTATCCCTGTGAATCGATACTGTTTGATCTTTGAACTGGTCGACCGCAATCTTTTTTCCCTTTTTTGTCGACAGATCAAAAACCCACAGTTCATCTTGCGGTGACTCCTTCTCTCCTGGCATTTGGTACTTATAAGTCTGCAATTCCGGTCTTGGCTCTTTTAAAACATTTATCACCCACAAATCTTTCACTTTACGGCTGTCATTCCTGATCAGGGCAAATTTTTTCGAGTCCTGAGACCAACTGATGTAAGCACTTTTTCTTTTTTTCTTCTCCTCTTTGATCTTTTTTTCGTCATCATTCTCTGTCGCTGTAAAACCGCCTCCGTACTCATAATCCTTTACGCCATCAGTTGTTAGCTGGTGCTCAACAACTGTGGAGTCCTTATCGTCTTTTTTTGCCTTTTGGTAGTTTTCCTTGTCCATCCACCAAAGATTGTAGTCGCGTGCGAAAAGGATGCATTCTCCATTGGGTGAAATATTTGCCCAGTCGGGATTATCTTTTTCCTCTTTCCAGTCTTTGATTTGATCAAGTTCTCCGGTCTTTAAGTTGTACTCGAGGTGAAATACCTTTTTCTTTACTTTGTCCTTCTCTTTGTCACCTCCTGCCTTTGCATCCAATTTCTGAAGCTTGCTGTTTTTGGCATTTAAGGTTGAATCTTTTTTTGATGCCGAAGAGTCCTCCTTTTTCTTTTCCTCGTCCTGGCTGCTTGTCACATCGAACTGAAAAACGGTATCGTTCTTCTTAAATTTTAGTCTAATTGGAGGCAAGTGCTGCCAATCGTAAGGATCTTTGGTGATTTTGGTTAGCATGGCAGCCATTTTATGGTTGTCGAACAGAATGGTTTTTGTCCGCTTATCCAGATCTACCAGTTGGTAAGTTACTCCCTCGGAAGTGGTGTCGGTATACCAGAACTGGTCTCCGGTTTTAATCCATTTTGGGACGACTGAAGTGCTAAAAACCATCTTACTAATCTTGGTTGGGGAGAACCTTTCAGCCAATCGGTAGTCGGCTTTTTCAATGGGTTTATTTTGGGCTGAAAGTCCAAGATTGGCCAAGGACAAAATAAGGCAAACAATTAGCGGGAGTAAATTTCTTCTCATGATTAATTTTTCAATATGTTTGGTGATAAATGCAATAGTTTGGAATTGCAATAGATTTCCATCTCTGGTTTGTCAAAAATATTCAAAAATTAGGTTAGAAACTAATGACATTAGACAGAGAGTTAGTGGTGTAATATTTTTGCAAACTCAGGGTACAAAAAGAAACCCCATTCAATGAAGAATAGGGTTCGTTTATGTATGAATTGTAAGACTTATTTCGACACAAATTCATGGATCTTCATTGCCGCATCCCGGCCTGACCGGATGGCATGAACCACCAAGCTGGCACCGCGGGTTGCATCTCCGGCAACAAATATTTTATCAACATTGGTCGCAAAATCTTGAGCTTTGACATTCCCCCGTGGGTCATATTCGACTTTCAGACGGTCAAGCAATCCTTCATGAACCGGAGATAAGAATCCAAGTGACAACATGACCAGATCAGCTTCAATGATCTCTTCCGTACCCGGAATCTCTCTCATCGACATTTGCCCATTATTTTTCGTCCATTCCACTTTGACTACTTCCACTGCCTTTAAGACACCATTTTCACCGATAAACCGACGGGTATTTAAAGACCATCTTCTCTCACACCCTTCGAGATGAGAGCTGGAGGTGCGCAGTGTATTGGGCCAGTAAGGCCAAGGATTATCTTCGGACCTTTGATCGGAAGGCTTTTCCAAAATTTCAATCTGGGTAACTGCAATTGCTTTCTGACGGATGGCGGTTCCAACACAATCTGAACCGGTATCACCTCCACCGATGACAAGGACTTTTTTGTCTTTTGCATGTATCCGGACGGAATCCGGAATCGTTTCACCTTTTACGACATTGTTCTGTTGTTTAAGGTAATCCATGGCAAAATACACTCCTTGCAATTCTCTGCCGGGCGTGTTGCCCAAGTCTCTTGGTTTCATGGCTCCGCAAGCGATGCAAACAGCATCAAAGTCAGCAAGCAGTGCTTGCTCAGAGATATCTGACCCTACTTTGATATTTGTTTTGAAAATGACGCCTTCTTTGATAAACAAATCCAGCCGCCTGTCTATTATTCCTTTGTTAAGTTTAAAATCTGGAATACCGTACCGTAGTAATCCCCCAATTTCGTTGTCCTGCTCAAAAACTGTCACAGAGTGTCCAGCTTGGTTTAGCAGATCTGCTACTGATAGTCCGGCAGGTCCTGACCCAACAACTGCGATCTTTTTTCCGGTTCTTTTTTCCGGTATATTGGGATGCACCAAATTCAGGTCAAACGCGTGTTCGACGACGGCGCATTCATTCTCACGAATCGTAACGGACTCATCATGGATGGCCAGGACACAAGATTTCTCACAAGGTGCAGGACAAACTCTCCCGGTGAATTCAGGAAAACTGTTTGTCTTGGTTAAGATATTGTATGCCTCATCCCATTTCCCGTGGTAAACAGCATCCTGCCATTCAGGAATATTGCTGCCTACCGGACAGGCCCAATGACAAAAGGGTACACCACAATCCATGCATCTCGATGCCTGATTTATGCGGTCATGATCATCCAGCGTCTGCTCTACCTCTCCAAAATCACCTGTGCGTTCGCTTACCGGCCGGTATCCGCCGACCTTTCTTTCTATTTCTATAAAACCTTTTGGATTTCCCATGTCAAATTCATTTAAATCTTTTCATTTCATATTAAGTACTTAGAGTTTGGAGTACTTAGAGTACTTCAAGTTTTGAACCTTCAAAATTTCTTCAACTCATATTTATTGTACCCATTCTTCTTATAACTCCAAACTTTAAGTACTCCACACTTCAAGTACTTTTTTCTTATAGCTCCAAACTTACTCTCTTATGTTCGGGGCATCTTCGGCCATCTCAAGCTTCCGTTTTACCTCCTTCAGCTTTGCTTCGTTCAAGACCTTTTTGTATTCCAACGGAATAACTTTGACGAATTTCGGAAGGTATTCCTCCCAGTTGGTCAATATTTTTTCGGCTTGCTGGCTTTGTGTATAAAGCATGTGTTTCTGAATTAGCTCTTGAAGCTCCTGAATGTCAGCCTTATCTTCGACCGGACCGAGTTCTACCAATCCTTTGTTGCAATAATAATCGAAGTCACCGTTTTCGTCCAGAACATAGGCAATGCCACCACTCATGCCGGCGGCAAAATTTCGTCCTGTAGTTCCAAGTACTACGGTGCGGCCTCCGGTCATGTATTCGCAGCAATGGTCTCCTGTCCCTTCTACTACTGCCCTGGCTCCTGAATTTCTAACGCAAAAACGTTCCCCGGCAACTCCTTTGATGTATACCTCACCTCCTGTTGCACCATACAAAGTGGTGTTTCCAACGATTATGTTGTGGTGCGGTTCGAAAGTCGTTCCAATTGGTGGTACAACGACAATTTTTCCTCCAGACAATCCTTTTCCCAAATAGTCGTTCGAATCACCTTCCAGCCGGAAGGAAACTCCTTTGACCAGAAATCCGCCAAAACTTTGTCCGGCCGATCCTTTAAAGGTGCAATTGACGGTATCTTTTGGCAGGCCTATTTCGCCATATCTTTTTGAAATCTCACCGGAAAGCATGGCGCCGGTGGTACGCATAACATTGTTGATGTTATGTCCAATCCAAACTTTCTCCCCACTTTTAATGGCCTTGTTCGCTTCGCGGATCAGAGCAATATCCAAAACGTCATCCAGCTCACGGGTATTTGGATGCATGTTGCGAATTGGATAGATCTTAGACTCCTCAGGGAGATATAGAAATTTGGAGAAATTCACATTCTTCATTTTCCAGTTTGTAACCTCCGGATTAACCTCAAGCAGATCACAACGACCCACAAGGTCATCAAAATTTCGGACACCAATTTCTGCCATGTATTCACGAATTTCTTTGGCAATAAACTGGAAATAGTTGATCACATATTGCGAGCGGCCCAGAAATCTCTTGCGGAGATTCTTGTTTTGTGTGGCGATACCTGCAGGACATGTATTGAGATGGCATTTGCGCATCATGATGCAACCCAAAGAGATCAGAGCACCTGTTGAAAAGCCAAATTCTTCAGCACCCAACATTCCCATGATCACGACATCACGTCCGGTTTTTAGTTGTCCGTCGACCTGCAATTTTACCCTTCCGCGGAGGTTGTTCATGACCAGCGTCTGCTGTGTTTCGGCAATACCGAATTCGGCAGGTAAGCCAGCATGCTTGATTGAACTTGCCGGTGAGGCACCTGTTCCACCTTCACAACCGCTTAGGATGATAATATCTGCAAATCCTTTGGCTACACCGGCAGCAATTGTTCCTACGCCGGTTTCGGAAACGAGTTTGACAGAAACCTTGGCTCTGGGGTTGACATTTTTTAAATCGAATATCAACTGGGCCAAATCCTCAATAGAGTATATATCGTGATGTGGAGGAGGAGAGATAAGTGTAATTCCAGGAGTTGAGTTACGGGTTTTGGCAATTATCTTATTGACCTTAAATCCTGGCAACTGACCGCCCTCTCCTGGTTTAGCGCCCTGAGCAATTTTTATCTGGAGCTCGTCGGCGTTCATCAGGTAATTGTTCGTTACCCCAAACCGGCCGGAAGCAATTTGTTTGATTTTAGAGTTTTTGTTGGTGCCGAAACGTTCCAGATCTTCACCGCCTTCTCCTGTATTACTTCTTCCGCCAATTTCATTCATCGCAATCGCGAGAGCTTCGTGTGCCTCTTTTGATATGGAACCATAAGACATGGCTCCGGTGACAAATCGCTTCAGAATCGCTTCAGCCGGCTCAACTTCCTCAATTGGAATTGGATTCATTTTCCATTTCAGGGCACCTCTGACAAAAGCAGGTTTTCTGTTCTGTTTGTCTACCAACGTACTGAATTTCTTGAATACTTCATAATTATCCGTCTTGGTTGCCCACTGCAGCAGGGCAATGGATTCCGGATTCCATGCATGGTGCTCGCCGTTATTTCGGTAATGATATTCACCGTTGGTGTCAAAGGTTACCTTTTTCACTTCTTTGTCATAAGCATCCTTGTGGAACATCACCGCTTCTTCAAATAATTCTTTGTATCCTACTCCGCTGATGCGTGAGGAAGTTCCTTTGAAATACTCGTCGATTAATTCGTCGCTGACGCCAACAGCTTCGAAAAGCTGGGAACCGTGGTAAGACCGAAGTGTAGAAATACCCATCTTGGAGAGCACTTTCAGCAATCCTTTGTCAATAGCTTTGATGTAATTCTTTCGTGCCTCGGCATAAGGAAGTTTGATCTCTCCTTCCCTCACCAGATGACTAATAGCTCCAAAGGCAAGATATGGGTTGATGGCACTTGCACCATATCCCAACAGTAGGGCAAAGTGCATTATTTCGCGTGGTTCGGCACTCTCGACAAGAATACCGATTTGCATTCTCTTTTTGGTCTTGATAAGGTGGTGATGGACCGCTGCTACAGAAAGCAGAGAAGGTATTGGTACAAGATCTGCAGAGATGGTTCTGTCCGTGAGGATAATGAAATTTTTCTTTTCATCAACGGCCTTTTCAGCATTTTCCAACATCTTTTTAAAGGCCTTTTTAAATCCTTCAACTCCTTCTTTAATGGGGAAAACCATCGGAATTGTGGCATGGTTAAAGACTTCATGCTTCAAGTCCTTGATTTTTCCGAGGTCAGTATTGGTAATAATCGGACTGTCAAATTTGATGAGTTTGCAATGGTTCGGCGTCTCGTCCAGTATATTGCTGCTAAGTGAACCAATGTAGTTGGTGAGTGACATGACCAGTCCTTCGCGGATTGGATCGATCGGTGGATTGGTAACCTGGGCAAAAAGCTGTCTGAAATAGCTGAAAAATCGTTTTGGTTTATCAGAAAAAACGGCCAATGGGGTGTCATTTCCCATTGAACTGGTTGGTTCGTTGGCGGTTTCGGCCATTTCTTTGATCACAACCTGCATCTCTTCCTTGCTGTATCCAAAGACTTTGCTGTACACTCCAAATTGGTCGCCCATGTTTGAGGACACACGTTGCTTGACAACAATGTCTTCCAGCATCAGCCTGTTCTCCTTGAGCCAGTTGATGTAAGGATTTCTGCGGCTAAGATCAGCCTTAACCTCTTTGTCAGGAATCAGAATACCGAGCTGAGTGTCCACCAGCAAAAGTTTTCCCGGACGAAGTCGGCCCTTCTCCTTAATTTCTTCAGGCTTGAAAACCTGTACACCGACCTCTGAACCCATCACAATCAGGTCGTTTTTGGTGATTACATACCTTGAAGGTCTTAATCCGTTGCGGTCGAGCGTGCCGCCAATATATCGTCCATCAGAGAAAACCATGGAAGCTGGTCCGTCCCAAGGTTCCATCAGCGTGGAGTGGTATTCGTAAAAGGCTTTCAGACTCTCTGGAATCGGATTTTTTTCATTGAATGATTCGGGGATCATCATGCACAGGGAGTGCGGCATGCTCCGACCCGACATGTTCAAAAATTCGAGCGTATTGTCGAAGGATGCAGAGTCTGATTTGCCTGGTTCAATGATTGGATAAAGTTTGTCGATGTCTTCACCAAATAGGGCGGATTCAAGGAGGGATTCACGGGCATGCATCCATTGGCGATTGCCTTTGATGGTGTTGATTTCACCATTGTGAGCAATCATGCGGAAAGGTTGGGCCAAATCCCAGGTGGGGAAGGTGTTGGTGCTAAAACGCGAATGAACCAGAGCAATGGCACTCTTCATCTCTGGATGGCTCAGATCTTTAAAATAGTCGCGCAGCTGGCTGGGAGTAAACATCCCTTTGTAGATCATTATTTTGCTTGAGAAACTTGGAAGGTAAAAGCTGCTTTTACCTGCAAGTTTGGATTCCCTTACTGTTCTTTCAGCTTGTTTTCTGGCGAGATAGAGTTTTCTTTCCAATATATCCTGTTCGTAGTTTCCTTTTACAAAAATCTGACGGATCATGGGTTCAGTGCTGCGGGCAATCTCCCCAATTACGGATCCATCAACAGGAACTTTGCGCCATGCAACTAGTTTTAAGCCTTCAGCTTCAATATATCTGTTCAGAACTTCAATACAATAGTCGGCCTCTTCTTCAACAACAGGAAGAAAAACCAGACCAGCACCATATCTGCCAGGTTCAGGAAGATCAATGCCCTGAGACAAGAAAAAATCATGGGGCATTTGCAACAGAATTCCTGCGCCATCGCCGGTCTTATTATCCGAACTTGTTGCCCCCCGGTGGTCCATGTTGAGTAAAACAGTTAAGCCACGCTGAACAATTTCGTGCGATTTGGCTCCTTTGATGTGCGCTACAAAACCAATCCCACAGGCATCATGTTCATAAGAGGGATCGTACAATCCTACCGGGGTTGGAAATTTCTTGTGTTCCATAACACTGACTTATTGAGTTGGTTTTATAAAAGCTTTGATATATTTTAAATCTTATATTTTTTTACGTAAAAAATGATAAGATGAAAGAAAAACGGCAATAATATTTAATATTCGAAAGCAAAAATAGCTTTTTATTTCATTTTTCCAATTATCGGTTCTATTGAAAAGACTAATTATATTTCCGGAAATAGGAAATATAGTAAAAAAAATAATTTAAGATGTTGGAAGTGAATAATTTAATATCCAGGTTAAAAGAATATTAATTTTTGATCTGATGGAGAGATATACTGCAGACTAAAAGCAAAGGGGAGGTGATTTTATTCTCTAAGGAGTGATTCTATTGCAAGGGTTGCCTTTACGAAATTAAACTCAGATACCGCCTGATTCATTTTGTCTTCAATATTGCTTAGAGAAAGATTACCAATGCTACCTTGATGGGTATGTAGAATATTCTTGTCCGGATTAAACTGATCCTTTTCGATGGTTGAACCAACTTCGCGGTAAGCATCTCTGAAAGGTATCCCGGATAAAACAAGACGATTTACTTCCTCAACGCTGTACAAAAAGCGGTATTTGTCATCATCCAGAATGTGCTCATTAACGGTGATGTTTTCAAGGGCGAAAGATGCTATTTGGATGCAGTCATTTAACTCCCGGAAAGCTGGTATGAAAAGTTCTTTCGTAAGTTGCATATCCCGGAAATATCCACTTGGAAGATTATTAGTTACCGTTAGCATTTGTGCCGGTAGGGACTGAATTTTGTTACAATGGGCACGCAGAAGCTCGAAGACGTCAGGGTTTTTCTTGTGGGGCATGATGCTTGATCCGGTAGTCAGGTCGTCGGGTAATTTTACGAAATCAAAATTCTGACTCATATACAGACACACATCGTAAGCCAATCTGGATAGGGTAGAGGCAATAGATGCCATGGCGAATAAGACAGTTCTTTCCATTTTGCCGCGCCCCATTTGAGCATAGACCACATTGTAATTCAGTGTTTCAAATCCGAGTAAGTCGGTGGTCATTTGACGATCGAGCGGAAAGGAAGAACCGTATCCGGCAGCAGAGCCAAGCGGGTTTTGATCGGCAACGCGATAAGCAGCCTGGAGCAACATCAGATCGTCTGTCAGGCTTTCGGCATAGGCACCGAACCACAAACCGAAAGAAGAGGGCATAGCAACCTGGAGATGTGTATATCCGGGCATCAGCACCTCCTTGTATTTGTTGCTTTGTGCAATTAAAATTTGGAAAAGGTTGACTGTATTTTCAGTAACTGTTTGAATGGCATCTCTGGTAAAGAGCTTTAAGTCCAGCAATACCTGGTCATTTCTTGACCTTCCACTATGAATTTTTTTCCCTATCTCTCCTAATCTGGATGTCAACATTAGTTCAACCTGGGAATGAATATCTTCTACTCCTGCTTCAATACCAAACTTCCCATCAATAATTTCCCGGTAGATTGATTTTAACTCTTTAGACAAAAGGGTTAATTCGTTGCTTTCAAGAAGGCCAATATGCTCAAGCATTTTAATATGCGCCAATGAGCCTATCACATCGAATTTTGCAAGAAAAAGATCCATTTCCTGATCTTTTCCAATGGTAAAGGATTCGATTAGATCGTTGATTTTTTTCCCTTTGTCCCAGAGCTTCATGGCGGATAATATTTTCAATCTTCTGCCCCGGATTCAATGCTGGATATTTCTTTTTGGGGAAGAATCAGATTCTAAATCAGTGAAATTACACCGATTCAAATTTATGCCTCGATTTTATTTGCACAAAATGAACATACTCCTTTTAGGTAGTAGTGATGCTCATCAATCCTGAATCCGTCCAAAGCCGGCTTCGGAAGATCTTCCTGTTTAATACGGAAATCGATTACTCCAGTGCAGATTTTGCATTTAAAATGTCCATGAGTAGATGTGTCGGCATCGTATCGAATTTCATTTCCTTCGATATTAAGTGCCAAGGTTACACCGGATTGTACAAACAGGTTTAATACATTGTAAATGGTTGTTTTTGACAAGCCATTTATCTCGTGGATGAGGTCACTGTAGATCATATCTACAGTTGGATGATTTCGTTTTGAAACCAAATAGCTCATAATTTTCACACGCTTTTGAAGAGGCCTAATACCGCTTTTCAGCAGGTATGAAGAAATTTGTTGTTGCTCCATCTTTTTTTTCTGAATTCAATACAAATATGCTAGAAATTTTTGATTGAACAAAATGTATGAGTAACTGTTTTACAGTTTAGTACGATTTTAAATTGCAAAATAGAAAATTGGATAATTTTCATAATCTTAACAAAAGATATTTGTTTGACTAGTTTAATTTCCTTATTTTTGTAATCATTTCAAATTATATTTAAAAATTTAGATATGTGTACATTAGTTGGGAAAAAAGCGCCTTCATTTAAGGCAACTGCCGTTGTTAATGGCAATGATATTGTAAGTAATTTTTCTCTTGATCAATTTGTTGGAGAAAAGTTTGTTCTTTTCTTTTTCTATCCTTTGGATTTTACTTTTGTTTGTCCGACTGAGATTCTGGCTTTTCAAGAAAAATTGGCGGAATTTGAGAAGCGGAATGTTGCAGTTGTGGGATGTTCGGTTGACTCAGAATTCTCGCATTGGGCATGGTTGAATACTGAAAAGAATAATGGTGGCATCAAGGGCGTGAAATTTCCTTTGGTGGCAGACTTATCCAAAACCATCGCAGAGAACTACGGGGTTCTTGCCGGAGAGTATGAAGTAAATGAGGAGGGTCAATCAGCATTTGTTGGTGCACCTGTTGCTTACAGAGGACTCTTCCTGATTGATAAAAAGGGTGTTGTTCGTCACCAGCTTGTCAACGATCTTCCTCTGGGACGGAGTGTAGACGAAGCAATCAGAATGGTTGACGCACTTATTCATTTTGAAGAATTTGGCGAGGTTTGTCCTGCAAACTGGAAAGCCGGTGAAGAAGCGATGACAGCCTCTGCTGCTGGTGTAGCCAGCTATCTTTCAAAACATTGATATTCTATTCGATTGTGTTGTTTTTTAACCAATTATAAATTACAAATTTCAAATTAAGATGAAAATCAATCGTTACGAAGACATTTCCCAGATTGAAAGGGAAGCCAAAAGAGATTACATCGACCGTCACTCCGCCTTTGTTCATTGTGATGCAAAAGCTGTTAAGGGTGAAAAATTCAAGGTTAAAATTAAGGTGGGAGAAGAGTACAAACACCCAGATGATTTTGACCATTACATTAGCTGGGTTCAGCTCTGGGATGGAGAAAGGTTTTTGGCACAAACCACACTAGTAGCCGGAACGATGGGCAGCGCTCCAAGCCAGGTTGAAGTTGATTTATACATCGTTCCATCCAGGAGCATGAAGCTAATTGCTCATGCATACTGTACGAAACATGGATTATGGCAGAGCAACGAAGTAACTGTAGAAGTTGCTGAATAGATTTAGTCAGGAAAGGGGTGTCGGAAGACACCCCTTTTTTATTCAAACAATCCTTCTTCACGAACAAGCATAAGTATGGCTGAGTGGGGCAGGATAAGATATTTTTCGCTTTTAAACTCAATTTCAAACCCCATCTTGTTGAGGTAAATGGCAAGATCACCTTCATGTGCTTGCAGTGGAACATATTTCACCTCTTCTTTCACCTCCTTCCAAGGTTCATCGTTGTCTGTCAGCGCAGGAATTGGAAAACCCGGACCTGCTTTAATCACATAACCAGATTGCACAGTCTCTTTTTCTACCGCAGCAGGAGGAAGATAGAGTCCTGAACTAGTTTGCTGGTTTGGATTCTTTGGCCTGACCAAAACTCTGTCTCCGACAAGAATGATCTTTTCCAGATCTTTTTCTGTTAAATTTAATGCCATTAATTTAGCTTTTATCCTTTCTACAAATATCCCGAATTTAAACGTAATAAACGATTTTGAATCATACTATTTGCGTAAAAAGTGAACTTGCATTCAGGCTTTGTAACTAAATGTTATCTTTGTTTATCTAAATAAGTTTTGCTGCTAATATTCAATATTTTGTTTGATGGAATCGATTAAAGAGATTTATAAGATTGGATATGGACCTTCCTCCAGTCATACGATGGGCCCAAAAAAAGCAGCTGAGATCTTCCTCCAAAAAAATCTTTCTGCTTCTTCTTTTCGGGTTACACTTTATGGAAGTCTTGCAGCAACCGGCAAAGGTCACTTAACCGATCTGGCGATCCAAAATACTTTACGTCCTCATCCCGTTGATTTTGAGTGGTTGCCTGCTGTTTTTCTCCCACGTCATCCCAATGCAATGAAATTTGAAGCTATGGACGAAGCTAAAAATATTCTGGACAAGTGGATTGCTTACTCTGTCGGTGGTGGTTCAATCATTGATGATTCGACGATTTCTGAGACCAAACAGGTATACCCGGAGAAGAATATGGATTCCATATTGAGTTGGTGTTACGACAGTGGCACGAGTATCTGGGAATATGTGGAAGCACATGAGGATCAGGATATCTGGGATTACCTGAATGAAGTTTGGAAAATCATGCAGGCAGCGATTAAGAGAGGTTTGGAGGCTGAAGGTCCGTTGCCGGGAATTCTCAATTACCCAAGAAAGGCTTCTGCCTATTTTGAAAAGGCCCGCTATTTTGAGCCGGATATTAAAAAGCGTGGCATGATATACGCTTACGCTTTGGCTGTTTCTGAAGAGAATGCTTCAGGTGGTTTGATCGTTACAGCCCCAACTTGCGGAGCTTGCGGGGTTATGCCTTCTGTTCTAAAATATGCGAGTAAATTTTACAAGATGTCCGACAAGAAGATCTTGAAAGCATTGGCAACCGCTGGGATTATCGGAAATATTGTTAAAGTCAATGCCTCTATCTCGGGAGCTGAGGTTGGATGTCAGGGTGAAGTTGGAACAGCCTGCGCCATGGCCTCTGCTGCTGCCACGCAAATGAGTGGTGGAAGCATTTACCAGGTAGAATATGCTGCCGAAATGGGATTAGAACATCACCTTGGATTAACCTGCGATCCTGTCGCCGGACTGGTGCAGGTACCATGTATAGAAAGGAATGCCTTTGCGGCCGCTCGTGCTATTAACCACAACAATTATTCTATGCTTTCGGATGGCAGGCATATGATAAGTTTTGATAAGATTGTACAAACCATGGCACAGACAGGTCATGATCTTCCTTCAATCTACAAAGAGACTTCGGAGGGTGGACTTGCACATTTTCATTTGCTTAAATAAAAATAGGCTGCTTTTTAAGGCAGCCTATTTTTATTTATTTAACTGGCGCAATGCCTATTTTATTAGCTCAATGCTTCGCTTGACGAAATTCGCTAGTGCTTCTCCTTTCAGCATATTGTTGGCAAGGAAAGCTAGATCAACCAATTGATTGGTCAGCGGACTGCCGGCTCCAAACTGCTCAAGTTTCTCTCGCCTGTCGGCTTCAACTTTTGCAATACTATCTCTGGTCTCCTTCAGTAAATCTTTTTCTTCCTGCGGAACTTCCTCTTCTTTTTTACCCTCCTTTAGCTTCTCAAGGGAAGCTTTTTGGCCGTTAAACTTAGTCAGTTCAGCACGTAAAACTGAAAGTTCGCTACTTAAATTTGCATCTTTCTCATCGATTACTTTTTTAACAAGTGGATGAGAAAGGTTGACAACAAGGTTGTAACTATCAGGCATTTCACCGTAGAAACTCATTCCTGCCTGCATTTTGGACATGTCTTTCATGCGACGCATAAATTCATTCTGTGTGATGATCATCGGAGACCCTGTTTCACCCAAATTCTGGAAATCAATGATAAATTGTCCGCGCTCTTTCGGTATGACAGACTGAAATATGGGACTTAATTCGTTCTTCTCTTCGACAGTTAGAATGGGTTGTTCAAGATCCTCCTTTGCAATCAATTTTTCAACGACATCAGAATCAACCCTTACGAAATGCGACTCCGGAAATTTTTGCTCGAAGTGGTTAAGCAACGGTGTTGCCAAAACATCATCCATTAGCAAAACGTCGTAACCTTTATTTTTGGCTGTCTCAACAAAACTAAACTGCGATTCCAAATTCGTAGCGTACAGGTAGACAAGCTTCTTGTTCTTGTCTGTTTGATTGTTTTCAATCAAAGTTTTGTACTCATCCCATGTGAAGAGTTTGTTGTCGGTATTGGTAAAGAAGAAAAATTTCAATGCTTTTTCATAGAACTTTTCATCAGTAAGCATTCCATATTCAATGAAGAGCTTAAGGTCGTTCCATTTTTCTTCCAGCTCGACTCTTTTCTCCTTGAATATATCCTGAAGCCGATCGGCTACTTTTTTCGTAATGTGGCTACTTATCTTCTTTACATTGGAGTCGTTTTGGAGATAAGATCTCGATACATTCAAGGGGATGTCGGGCGAATCAAGCACTCCATGGAGGAGTGTCAGAAACTCAGGAACGATGCCTTCGACCGAATCAGTCACGAAAACCTGGTTGCTATACAGCTGAATTTTGTTCTTTTGAACTTCGAAATTGTTCTTCAATTTCGGGAAATAGAGAATCCCCGTTAAGTTAAAAGGATAATCCACATTCAGGTGGATGTTGAAAAGTGGTTCATCAGCCATGGGATACAACTGATGGTAGAAACTGTTGTAATCCTCTTCTTTCAGGTCGACTGGTTTTTTTGTCCAGGCTGGTGCAATATCATTTATTTGATTGTCCGTTTCAGTATCTTCATATTTCCCATCTTTCCATTCTTTTTTCTTTCCGAAAACAATAGGAACCGGAAGGAATTTACAGTATTTGTTTAGCAATTCGGTAATCCGGTTCTCTTCAAGAAATTCCAAAGAATCAGAATTCAGGTGCATGATAATATCTGTTCCTACAGCATCTTTTTCTGTATCTTCCATCATGAATTCCGGAGATCCGTCGCATACCCAACGAACGGCTTTTGAATTTTTCTTGTAAGACTTTGAAATTATCTCGACCTCTTCTGAAACCATGAATGAAGAATAAAACCCAAGTCCGAAATGCCCGATAATGGCATTCGCGTCGTTTTTATACTTTTTGAGGAACTCATCTGCCCCTGAAAAGGCGATCTGGTTAATGTACTTTTCGACCTCATCTGAGTTCATTCCGATGCCATTATCCGACACTGTGAGCGTTTTTTTGTCTTTGTCGACAACTATTCTGACGCTTAAAGCCTCAATTTGCTCGCTATATTTGCCTGCAGCAGCCAATGTTTTGAGTTTTTGGGATGCATCAACAGCGTTTGAAACGATCTCACGAAGAAAAATATCGTGATCAGAATAGAGAAATTTTTTAATAATTGGGAAAAGGTTTTCACTTGTAACCCCTATTTTTCCTTTCATATGTAAACCTATTTTAAATTAATTATTGCGTTTGACAACAGTTTGGATCAAAGCTTGTGCCAATAGATTTTGGCTGACTATATGGCAGTTTTCGGTCATGAACATGTCTTTCTATTTTCGATTTTGCTGAAAAAATGGCAATGGAATTTATGTCAGAGAAGTTGAGAGTTGAGAGTTGAAAGTTGAAAGTTATGAGATGGGAGATCGCAGAAATGAGAGATGAGACATGAGATATGAGACATGAATGACGAGATATTAAAAATTGTAAGATGCTGATATAGTAATTCTTAATTTTATTTTTTGGCCTTTAATCCTTTGCCTTTTCTTCCATGTTTGTTCAAAAAATGCAAAACAAAATCACCCTCAGAAGAGTATGAAAATGCAATAATTTTGGTATTGTATGGAAAGGGGGAAATTTGCACGGGAGGAGCGACTCGAACGCCCGACACCTGGTTTTGGAGACCAGTGCTCTACCGACTGAGCTACACCCGTATCTGCGGAGAGAGAGGGATTCGAACCCCCGGTACCTCACGGTACAACGGTTTTCAAGACCGCCGCAATCGACCACTCTGCCATCTCTCCTTGTTTGCGACTGCAAAAGTAAACCTTTTTTCCAATCGGCAAAAAATAACAATTAAAAAATAATACACGGTCTGTTGATAAAAAGTGTAGGAAAATTTTGATATTTAGAAAATTGTATTGAAATTAGTCCAAGTAAATCATTTGTACAATTTTAATTTTAAAACTGATCAAATGAGGGTTCCTTCTGGAGAAATTGTGTTGGCAACACTTTTGATAAAAGCTGGTGATCTAAAATGAAGAAACGCAAAATCTTTCGGGAAAATCTAAATTATTAACCATTTATTATCCTTTTTAGTTATGAACAAAGCGCAATTAATTGATGCCGTTGCTGCAGAAGCCGGAGTGACTAAAGCCGATGCCAAAAAAGCAATCGAAGCTTTTGTAAAAACAACAACTGAGGCCTTAAAACAAGGCGATCGTCTGGCTCTTGTCGGATTTGGTTCTTTCTCAGTTTCTGATCGTCCTGCACGTACAGGTCGTAATCCTCAAACCGGTGCTACCATTAAAATCGCCGGCAAAAAAGTCGTTAAATTCAAAGCAGGCAATGAATTGACTGATGCTGTTCAGTAATGATCACCGCCTAACAAAAAAAGGGAGCATTTGCTCCTTTTTTTTGTTTTAGGCTCCATTAAAGATTTTGCATAGAATGGAGTTTGTTGTATATACCTTTGATCTCAATCAATTGGTTGTGTGTTCCACGTTCGACAATTTCCCCTTCATGGAAGACACAAATAAGATCTGCCTTCTTGATGGTAGACAGGCGGTGGGCAATCACAATGGAAGTACGATTTTTCATCAGGTTTTCAAGTGCCTCCTGAACGAGTTTTTCTGATTCGGTATCGAGGGCAGAAGTGGCTTCATCTAAAATCAGGATGGGCGGATTTTTAAGCACTGCCCTGGCGATAGAGATTCGCTGTCTTTGACCTCCTGATAATTTTCCACCCCGGTCACCAATATTGGTCAGGTAACCATCCGGTGATGTTGAGATAAATTCGTGGGCGTTGGCCACTTTGGCCGCAGCTATTACCTGCTCCATCGTGGCTGTTTCAACGCCAAAGGAGATGTTGTTAAAGAAAGTATCATTGAATAGAATGGGATCCTGATTTACATTTCCCATCAATCCACGCAGGTCAGCGATTTTATAATCACGAATGTCGATACCATCCACAAGAATATTGCCGGATTGGATGTCCCAGAAGCGCGGCAAAAGATCTACAAATGTAGATTTTCCCGAACCGGACTGACCAACCAGTGCAATCGTTTTTCCCTTTTCAATCGTTAATGAGACATTTTTAAGAACTTCATCATCAATATATTTGAAGTTGACCTGACGATATTCAATGTTATTTTTGAACTCTTTTACGTGGACAGCATCTTGCTTGTCAACAATGTTATTTTCAGCCAATAAAATCATGTCGATACGTTGCATCGAAGCCAATCCTTTTTGTACGGAATAAAGGGCAGTTGAAAAGGATTTGGCAGGATTGATAATACTGTAGAAAAATGTTAGGTAGGTGATAAATCCCTGGGGTGTCAGTTCACTGGTATTGCTTAGTACCAAACGCCCGCCATACCATAAAACCACAACGATCACCATGGTTCCAAGTAATTCGCTCATCGGATGAGCCAGATAGCGGCGCCACATTAATTTGTTCATAATGTGGTAATATTCAGTGTTCTGCCTGCCGAAAACTGATTTCATCTTATGTTCGGCATTGAATGCCTTGATAATTCGTAAACCTGACAGGGATTCTTCGATGGTTGAAAGCAGTTCTCCCATCTTGTTCTGTCCTCTCATGGAGGGCTTTTTTAGGCTCTTTCCGACCTTCCCGATAAGGTATCCGACAACAGGTAGCATGAGAAAGACAAACAGCGTCAGAGACCATGACATGTAGATCATCGCACAAAGTGAAATAATGATGATCATCGGATCCTTGAACATCATTTCAATTGAGTTGAATATGGAGTTGTCAACTTCCTGAACATCGCCGGTGGTGCGGGCAATGATATCGCCTTTTCGCTCTTCAGAAAAAAAACCGATCGGAAGCGACAGAATTTTGTGATAGATCTGGTTCCTGATGTCACAAACCACTCCATTACGCAAAGGTACCATCACAAAGGAGGCCATATAAGTGAAACCGACTTTTAAAATGACCATGACAATCATAAAGATTCCCAGGTAGATTAATACCATTTCTTTGCCATGGGTTTCAATCATTTTGCTAATCAGGTAGAGAACATTTTTTATAACACTGTCAACAGAAAAGCCCCAGGATTCAGGCTTTGGGACACTTTCCTGGGTATTGAATAATACTCCCAAAACGGGAGCAAGAGTTGCAAATTGGAATGCTCCAAATATTGCGCCCAAAAGATTGAACACAACGTTCATGATAACATATCCTTTGTATGGGGGAAGAAATCGGATCAATAAACTATAAAGACCTTTCACACTGATAAATATTTGGTTTAGGAGACAACTCCAGTGTAGTTTTGGGGTGTAATTTTTCTCAACTCCTCTTTTATATCCTCGGAAATTTCCAATTGATTGATAAATTCAACGAAGACATTTTGATCAATTTTTCGGTTGACCCGAGTTAACTCTTTCAAGGCTTCGTATGGATTGGGATAGGCTTCCCTCCTCAAAATAGTCTGTATTGCCTCAGCAACAACAATCCAGTTCTCCTCAAGATCTTGCTTGATAGCCTCCTCATTGAGCAATAATTTACCAAGACCTTTCATAGTTGACTTGATCGAAAGCAGTGTATGAGCAAAGGGAACTCCAACATTACGAAGCACAGTTGAGTCGGTCAGGTCGCGCTGCAGTCTTGAAATTGGAAGCTTAGCCGAAAGATGCTCAAAAAGTGCATTTGCGACACCAAGGTTGCCTTCTGAATTCTCAAAATCGATTGGATTTACCTTATGTGGCATGGCAGATGAACCTATTTCACCCTTCTTGATCTGCTGCTTGAAGTAGTTCATGGAGACATAGGTCCAGAAGTCACGGTCGAGATCAATCAGAATGGTATTGATCCGCTTCATACAATCAAATATAGCCGCATAATTGTCGTAATGGGCAATTTGGGTGGTTGTTTGGGAACGTTCAAGTTTCAATGCCTCCTGTACAAACCGATTGGAAAAACCGACCCAGTCGATGGAAGGGTAGGCGACATGGTGGGCATTTAAATTCCCGGTAGCACCTCCAAATTTCGCATAACAGGGAATGCTTTCCAGCTGACTCAATTGAACCTCCAGTCTCTCCGAAAATACCTTGATTTCCTTTCCCAACAAGGTGGGCGAGGCTGGTTGTCCATGTGTTTTAGCCAACATTGGAATAGTTTTCCATGCATTTGAAAGATCATTAAGTTTGTCCAGCAGGCCTTTCATGGCAGGCAGATAAACTTCCCTAATTGCATCCTGCAGGGAGCATGGTACGGCAGTATTGTTAATGTCCTGAGAGGTAAGACCAAAGTGTATAAATTCTTTGTAAGGTGCCAGGCCAATTTGGTCGAATTTTTCTTTCAAAAAATATTCAACAGCCTTCACATCATGGTTGGTGATTTTTTCAATCTCTTTGATGCGGGAAGCATCTTCAAGGGAAAATTGAGTGCATAATTTTCTGAGCTCTGTTTTTGTTTGACCAGGAAAGGAAATTAGCTGTGGAAGCGGAATCTCTGTTAGTGCAATAAAATATTCTACTTCAACAAAAAGCCTGTATTTTATCAGGGCGAATTCCGAAAAATATTTACCAAGCTCAGCTACTTTATCGCGGTAACGTCCGTCGATAGGCGAGATGGCAGTTAACATCTGCAATTCCATCTGAAAACATATTACTATTTAAATGCAAAAGTAACATTTTCATGTGTATATAATTTGTTTTTTATTAACCACATGGAACCCTCAGTGTATTATGCACCTTCTTTTATGGGCATTTGCTCATGATGCTTTCATTGGTGTTACCGATGTTCATTTATTCCGTAATCTTTTAGAGAATCAACTCGAAACTTTAATAAATTTGTGCAACAACAATCGACTATGGGTAAAATTAAGATTTCTGCAATTACTTATTTGAATACAAAGCCTTTTCTATACGGAATTACCCACTCCTCGATCACGGATAACATCGAACTTTCTCTGGATATCCCTTCTGTATGTGCGGATAAACTGAAATCTGGATCTGTTGATATTGGAATTATCCCGGTAGCTGAGATGAATGACGTTGAGGGTGCCCATATCCTGACAGATTATTGTATTGCCTGCTCAGGTAAAGTCAGGACAGTGGTTCTCGTTAGTCAGGTACCGCTGGCGGAAGTAAAAAATATTGTGCTTGATTATCAGTCGCGTACATCTGTTCAATTGGTTAAAATTTTGGCCAAAGATCTTTGGCAAATCCATCCGGAATGGAAAAATGGAGGCATCAATTACATCGAAGAAGACATCAGGGGATGTACTGCAGGAGTCATTATCGGAGACCGTGTATTTGAAGCAGAGACCAAGTTTCCTTATGTTTATGATCTCGGGGAAGGCTGGAAAGAACTCACTGGATTGGATTTCGTTTTTGCCTGTTGGGTAGCCAATAAACCGATAGACGATGTCTTTGTTAAACAATTTTCGGAAGCACTTCACGATGGGATTGTCCATATACCAGAAGTGATTGCCGAATACCAGCTGCGATATCCTGATTATCCCTTTGAGACTTATTTCCGCGAAAATATTTTTTATCATATGGATGACTCGAAAAGGAAAGGGATGGAGTTGTTTTTGAAAATGATAAAAGTGATCTAAAGTACTTAAGCTGAAATCAAGATCGCGGCGTCATAACTCATAACTCATAACTTTTTTAGTATGCTTAAAACGTTACTCATCATTGGTTCCGGAAGTTTTCTCGGTGGAATTGCCAGATATCTTACCTCGAGGATGGTCCAAAATAGCCTTGTCTCTGCCTTCCCTTTTGGTACGATGGTTGTCAATTTGCTTGGTTGCTTGATGATTGGTTTGATCTTTGGTGTTTCGGAAAGGACAAATTTGATTAACAACGAGTGGCGAATTTTTCTGACTGTTGGATTTTGTGGCGGATTTACTACATTTTCAGCTTTCGCCAATGAAAATGTGACTTTACTAAGAGATGGCAATTTCCTGTATTTTGCCCTTTACTCCGGATTGAGTGTTTTTTTTGGATTGACGGCTGTATTCTTTGGGAATGCCCTGACCAAGCTCTTTTGATCCTAAAAAAAGTAGTTAAATATTGTTTTAAAATCACAAAGGTGCATTTCGAATATAACCTGCGGCAGTTTTAAACGTAAAACGTTCATAACGTTTAAAGACAATATGAACTACAATTCTATTTTATACTCCTTATTCTTATGGATTGGCCTTGGACTGTTACTCACCGGTGATAGTTATGCAACCCCTGTTGTAAGGCATGCCTCAGAGAATTTAGTTGAGACAAATCCCTCAAATATTTCTAAGATGAACACTTCCAACGATAAAAAGACAGGAAATCCCTATTATTCGAGAACTGATCAGTCCCGGTTAAGCGTCACTGATGCAGAGTGGAAGAGGGTGCTTCCGAATGATTTGTATGAAGTAGCCCGAAACAAAGGAACTGAAAGATCCTTTACAGGGAAGTATTGGGACTTTACCGGTAAAGGAACTTACTATTGTGCAACTTGTGGATTTCAGTTGTTCAGGTCTGATGCCAAGTTTGCCAGTGAATGCGGATGGCCGAGTTTCTTTGAGCAGATTAATCCTGCCAGCATTACTTTTCACGAAGACCATAGTTTCGGAATGAACCGTACCGAAGCGCTTTGCGGCAGATGTGGCAGCCATCTTGGACATTTGTTTGATGATGGTCCAAAACCTACCGGAAAACGTTACTGCATGAATTCCGTCGCACTGGATTTTGAGCCTGATGTTGCAGTTTTGAATTCTGATAAATCAGCACAAATGGAAACCATCACTTTAGGTGGGGGATGTTTCTGGTGCATTGAGGCTATTTACAACAGTTTGAAAGGAGTAGAAAAAGTGACCTCCGGCTACTCAGGTGGTAAATTGGCAAATCCAACCTATCGTGAGGTTTGCAGTGGTGAAACGGGTCATGCGGAAGTTGTGGAGATTGTATTTGATCCCCGGCAGACAAGTACAGAAGAGATTTTGAAGGTTTTTTTCACTGTTCATGATCCAACTACGCTTAACAGACAGGGAGCTGATGTTGGAACACAGTACAGGTCTGTCATCTTTTACCACAATAAAACCCAGGAGTTGGTCGCCAAAGCTATTATTGACGCTCTCAACAAAGCCAAGGTCTTTGATCGGCCTATTGTTACCAAGGTGGAAGCAGTTGGTAAGTTTTATGTGGCAGAAGATTACCATCAGGAGTATTACAGGTTGCATAAGAGTGAACCTTATTGCAGAGCAGTCATTCAACCAAAGCTTGAGAAATTTGAGAAAGTATTTAAAGATCGGATGAAAAAATAATATGCTAATGTGCTAATGAAGATAAATGGCGGAATGCTAAATTCTTTGAGGTAGCATATTACAAATAATCATTAAGGAGGTTTGTGCAATAATATTTGAACCTTCTAATATTTTGTGTTTCTGAAGAGTTTATGTAATTTTATTACAGAATAATTGTCTTATCATTAGATTTCAAATGAGATCTTAATTTCCATTAGTAATTTAACTTAAAATATTTACCAGATGGATGCACAAAATGTGGACATGTTTTTGATGGCCAATTCCAAATATTTGGAAGGGCATCAAATGTTTCAGATTAGAGAGCGTTTGTTGGCCATGGATGAGTCAAAGTGGAGAATGTTGCAATTTATGCAGTTTGATGATCCGGTAATTATCTTGATTGTCTCCCTTGTGACCGGTCCTTTGGCTGTCGACCGTTTTATGCTTGGGTACATTGGATTAGGTGTAGCCAAGTTGCTTACTTGCGGGGGACTCGGTGTATGGGTTTTGATTGACTGGGTCATGATTATGGGAATTACCCGCAGAAAGAATACGGAGAAATTGATGATGGCGGTTTATTGATGTCCCTGAACCGCAATCAGTTCTATCTCTTTTTATCACTGGCATGTCTGGTTGGATACCTTTGGCTTGCTTTGGTTGGGAGGTTAAAGCCGGAAGAGATAGGTAGCAGCTATGATGTTTGTCTCATCAGGCATTTTCTGCATATCCCATGTCCATCCTGCGGTTCTACCAGATCTGTTCTGGCCTTGATACATGGTGATTTTGAAGGAGGATTGTATTGGAATCCGCTGGGATTCCTGATTCTTTCAGTATTAATCATCTGCCCTTTTTGGATTGGCTTTGATCTGGTTCAGAAAAAAGATACCCTTTTTGCTTTCTTCAGACTTTTTGAAAATACGCTTCGCCACAAGTGGGTGGCTATTCCTGCCATTGCATTGCTTTTGCTCAACTGGATTTGGAATATCCTAAAAGGTGTCTAAGATTGGGATTAACCGGATGAATAGATTTTTGGATTTTAAGTTTGGAATACTGAATCAGCATAATTTAATAATTGAAAAACCCCCTTTGGCAAAGCCAAAGGGGGTTTTTCAATTATCCTGCAATTTTATTGCAATCAGACGTTGATGAAGAGATCTTCTTTGCTCTGTCTTACTTTAGCAAGATGCTGGTAGCCATCTTCGGATGAACGGAAGCCAACTGTGAGAACTACCACAGAAGTCAATCCTTTTTCTTTCAAGCCAAGGATTTCATCAAATTTTGCATTGTCAAAACCTTCCATAGGGCAAGCATCAATATTCAATTCAGCCGCAGCAACAAGTCCGAAGCCCAAGGCAATGTAAATCTGACGTGATAACCATGAGTGTAATTCATTTTTTGGACGTTTGAAAGACCCTTTCATCATGTCGCCATAGCCACTAAGTGCACTCACATCAATGTTGCGTGTTTTTGCAGTCAGGTTGACAAAGCTATCTACCCCTTTTTCATCAAAATTTGTATCCAGGGCAAATACAAGTAACTGTGAGGCATCAGTAATCTGAGACTGATCCCATGCTGCAGCACGGAGCTGTTTGCGCACAGCTTCATTTTCAACTACCAGAACTTTATATGCCTGTAATCCATAAGAAGAAGCTGACAATCGGATTGCTTCCAATAAGGTTGAAAGTTCTTCGGATGATAATTTTTTGGTTGCATCAAATTTCTTTGTTGCGTAACGTTTGTTCAATTTTTCAAGAAGTGCCATATCGAAATTTCATTATTTAATTGATAGTACAGAGCATACTTGTAAAGCACCCTTAAAGTTTCGTGTGAGTGTTGGATTTAACAATTAGATAAGACTGATGAATAATGTGAAAATTTTATTTCCACATTATTCTATTGGACGCGCGATCATTACACCGGTTGTTTTCTTGCTTTTTGTTAGGTATTGTGCGAAAGGTTCCGCACTTATCATTACTTTCTGGGCAGTGGAAGAAGCATGTAAGAGGTACACCCGTCCTTCTTTTTTGAGTAGAATACCTACATGTGACACGTCAATTCCCGGAATAGTTGTTGTGAGTGTGACAATGTCACCGTCGTTAACCAACCCTTCAATACTTTCAAATTTGTTGGTTGGAATGTAATAGAATTTTTGGGCTGAGACTTTTTCTTCGATTGCCTTTATCTGAGCAGTGATAGCAGGATCATTGATCAATTGTGGGTATTCCTCAGGATGCGTGCTCATGATGTTAAGGGAAATAGGAAGGACACTTCCCCCCATTGAAGCGGCCATTGCCTTGACATGTTCCCTCGTTTCATTGTCCTGGATCCATTCGCTGAAATAGTGCAATCGGCTGGCGTAACCTTCCATTTTGCCTCCACGATAGCGAATGCTTTCCAGTTCAGAACAAAAGGCCGGAATGCCTGGTTTATCGCTTTTAATTGTACGTGCTAAGGCAAGACAGTTTTCTGCAAATGTGGTACAGTCTAGTTGGTGGAGATTGACAACCAATTTCTCATCCTTTGTTTTGTCAAGCGTCTTACCAACATATGGCGTATTCAAAAAGTCGAGTCCAATTTTTAGGACCAAATCTCCCATTGGAAGAGAACGATCTTTGGAGAATTTCTCCAGTTTATTTTTAATTATGGCTTTGTCCATAGCGGAAATAACCGGATCAGCCGCCAGAACAGAAACACTGAAAGCAATTGATATAATAAACGCCAAAAGCATATTTGATTTCATAATTATTGATTTTAGAATTTTGATTTTGGATTAACCCTTCCCAACCTCAGATTACTCAGATGAAAACCCTCCCTACCACAGATTTCACAAATTACACCGATTAAAGAAGAAATCATAACCCTAATCCCCCCGTCCTTCTTACTTGTGCCTTTTCTTTAGTTCTGTTGCCAAGTCAGAAATCGTATATCCTTTGTGTGATAAAAGCACCATCAGATGGTAAAGCAGATCTGAAGCTTCGTAAAGCAGCCGTTCATCATTGTTTGCCATGGCTTCAATGACAGTCTCGACGGCTTCTTCGCCAACTTTTTGGGCTATTTTGGCTGTGCCGGATTTAAATAATGAAGTAGTATAGGAACCATCAGGCATTTCAACTTTCCGTCTGGCTATGTAGTTCTGCAAAGTTTTCAGGAAGTAAAAATCATCGGTTGGATTGGATTCCTCCCAACATGTATCAGCACCGGTATGACAAACAGGTCCAGCCGGAATCGCCTTGATCAACAGTGTATCCTGGTCACAATCTGTCGAAATGGAGACCACATCCAGGAAATTTCCTGATTCTTCACCTTTTGTCCACAGGCATTTCCGGGTACGGCTGAAGAAGGTCACACGTCCGGTTTGAACAGTTTTCTCATAGGCCTCTTTGTTCATGAATCCCAGCATCAAAACTTTGTCTGAATGCTCATCCTGAATGATGGCAGGTATTAACCCGGATGTTTCTTTGTTAAAATTGATATTCATTGATCGAATTTTTCGAAATAAAACTATATATAAAAATCAGGTGGATTAGTGAACCGTAAAATAAATTTAGAAATCAAGCATATGCCACTCGCCCAGTCTCCCAGTCTCCCCGTCTCCTAGTCCGGACACTATTAAAGGTTTTGTCACCTGATACTGATACCTTCATGGCGAAGATAACTTTTTAAATCCGGAATCATGATCTCTCCAAAGTGGAAAATGCTTGCTGCAAGGCCAGCATCTGCTTTCCCATATTTAAATAGGTCGGCAAAATGTTCCATAGAACCGGCTCCGCCGGATGCAATCAATGGAATGGTTAGCTGGTCTGCCATTTTTGCCAGAGCCTCGTTGGCAAAGCCGTTTTTTGTGCCATCGTGGTTCATTGAGGTGAAAAGTATTTCACCGGCGCCACGGCTCTCTGCCTCTTTGGCCCAGGAGAAGAGTTCCTTCCCGGTAGGAATTCGTCCGCCATGCATGGTCGCTTCCCAATGGTTATTCTCTTCGCGTGCATCGATGGCTACCACGACAAACTGACTGCCAAAATGATGGGCCAGATCGTCGATAAGCTTTGGATTTTTGATCGCTGAGGAGTTGATGGAAATCTTGTCAGCACCTGCTGCAAGAAGGGCATCAGCATCGCTAAGTTCGCTGATGCCGCCTCCAACTGTGAAAGGGATGTTGAGATTATACGCGATACGTTTCACCAGTTCAACAAAGGTCTTTCGCCCCTCGTGGGTCGCAGTGATGTCGAGAAATACAAGTTCATCTGCCCCCTGTTCTGAATAGCGTTTGCCCAGTTCGACGGGATCACCCACTTCTCGGATGTTGATAAAATTAATTCCTTTGACAGTCTGGCCGTTGCAGATATCGAGGCAGGGAATAATGCGTTTACTCAGCATGATAGGAAGATTTACAATAAATTGATTGTGTTTATTTTCCCAATTTCTTCAAGAGAAATCTTTCCTTCATAGATGGCTTTCCCCACAATAACTGCGGGGATGCCAATTTTTTCCAGCGCTAGAATATCCTGAATTGTACCAACGCCGCCGCTGGCAATAAGATAGATGCCAGGAATCTGACGAAGTATCTCTTTGTACATCTCTATGGCCGGACCGGTAAGCATGCCATCACGGCTAATATCTGTGCTGATAACTTTATCAATCCCTTTTTCCTTCCAATGTTGGACGAATGCAAAGAGGTCTAGTCCGCTATTTTCAGTCCAACCGCTAACAGCAATCTTCCCATCTGAACTATCGGCTCCCAGAATGATCCTTTCTGACCCGTATGTTTCGATCCACTTGTGCATCACTGCCGGAGATTTGACAGCAATACTTCCTCCGGTTACCATGTCTGCTCCTGCTTCAAAAGCGGTTTCTACATCCCTGTCACTTTTGATTCCGCCGCCAAAGTCTATCGTCAAAGTTGTGTGGAGGGCTATCCGCTCAAGCACTTTGTAGTTAACGATGTGGTGAGCTTTGGCACCATCCAGATCGACCAGATGCAAACGCTGCAGTCCATAAGCTTCGAACATTTTAGCTACTTCCAGCGGATCCTCGTTGTAAATGGTCTTTCTTTCATAATCGCCCTGACTTAGTCTGACACATTTCCCGTCGATGATATCTATTGCAGGTATTATCTCGATGCTCATAGCTTGATTTTAAGTTGTAAAAAATTCTCAAGGATTTTTGCACCAACTGTGCCACTTTTCTCCGGATGGAACTGAACGGCATAAAAATTATTCTTTTGAAGAGCAGCACTGAATGGGGTAGGGTAATGGCAGATTGCTGCTGTATCTGATCCACATGTGGCATAGAAGGAATGAACAAAGTAACAGTGTTGGCCATCCAGAGATCGGTCGAAAAGATCACTTTTTAAGTCTGTAATAGTGTTCCATCCCATGTGCGGTATTTTCATAGAAGGAAGCAATTCAGGTTGAAGGACGAACTTTCTGACTGTTTCATCAAAGATGCCAAGGCACACTGTGTCGCCCTCTTCTGAATGTCTGCACATTAGCTGCAAACCAAGGCAGATACCAAGCACAGGTTGTTTCAGGACGGGAATCAGAGTGTCTAAACCATGCGACCTAAGATATGCCATGGTGGTAGAGGCTTCGCCAACACCTGGAAATATAACCTTGTCGGCCGACCGGATCTCTTCATAATCGTCAGTGATGCTTGCCTCAACGCCAAGCCTTTTGAGGGCGTAATCGACAGACTGAATGTTCCCGGCGTTGTATTTAATGATGACGACTTTCATATGGATTTGAAATGTTTGAACTGTTTAAAAAGTTTGAAGGGTTTATACTGTATGATAAGTTTGAATCCGAAACATTTCAAATATTTCAAGCAAAACAAACAATTCAAACCAATTAAGACAGTGTCATATTATTGTTTAAGCAATGTTTCGATGACTTTGACCATTTCGGCAAATTCATCCTCTTTGTACAAACGGGTCAGGTAAACAATTTTACCTGATTTATCTAAAATTACATTTCGAGTTACACCGGCTTTTTTTTCCGCAAAAAGTTGGAAAATGCTGCCTCCGGGATCGAGGGCCAATGGGTAAGTGACTTTGATTTCATCCTGAAACTTCTTAACTTTTTCGAGAGGTTCATCCAGGTCAACACCTATGAGTACAAAATTTTTGTTGTTCTTGTTCTTCTGCCAGATGTCCTTTTCGATGAAGGGCATTTCTGTACGACAGACACTGCACCAGCTTGCTGTAAACTGAAGCATGACCACTTTACCTTTGAAATCGGCAGTTGAGATGGCTTTCCCATTGGTAAGAGTCGTAGAAAAAGCAGGTACCTGATCACCTATTTTAATGATGTAGCCATAGTCGGCCGGAATCGCTTTGACAGGGATTTGAGCTATGGACGAAAAGGAAACGAGAAACAAGGAAACGGTGAGGAAAAACAGATTAGTTAATTTTTTCATATGTTTTTAATTAAAGATGATGGTTCGGTTGTTGAAGACGAGAATTTTGCGCTGAAGATGTTTATAGACAGCCTCACTCAAGACAATTTTTTCAAGATCCCGGCCTTTGCGTACCAGGCTCTCGATGCTGTCAACATGTGAGATACGCACCACATCCTGTGCAATGATCGGACCGGCATCAAGGTCTGCTGTCACATAATGGCTGGTGGCACCGATAATTTTCACCCCTCTTTCATGAGCGGCATGATAGGGTTTAGCACCGGCAAATGCAGGCAAAAAGGAGTGATGGATGTTGATAATTTCGTTCGGAAAACTGGATACAAAATTGTCACTCAAAACCTGCATGTAGCGACCTAGTACGATCAAATCGATCTTTTTCTCTTTTAGCAACGCGATTTCTTTGGCTTCTTGTTCCTCTTTGGTTTTGCTGTCTTTGGCGAAACAGAAAAAATCAATTCCAAAGCGTTTGGCAACAGGTTCTAAATCATTATGGTTGCTAATTATCAAAGGGATATCGACAATCCATTCACCAGAAAGATGTCGTGAGAGAATGTCAAAAAGGCAGTGTGACATCTTCGAAACAAAAATTGCCATTCTTGGCCGCTCATCTGAAAAATGTAATGTAAACCGGATGTTGTATTTCCTTGCTATAAGCGTTTCAAAATAGTCCGAAATTTTCTCTCTTGGAATGGCAAACTGGTCAAGTTCCCACTCAACCCGCATGAAAAAAATCGACTCAGCCCGATCTACATTTTGATCGAGATAGATGATGTTGCCGTTGTTTTTGTTCAGAAACTGTGTCACTGATGCCAGGATCCCTTGCTGGTCAGGGCAGTGAATCAACAGGACCGCAGTATCTTTCATTGAAGCTTTTATCATTGTACTAAAATTTTCGATTTTCGATTTTCGAATGTCGGGAGTCGAGATCCCCAAGTCTCCCAGTCCCCTAGTCTCGCAGTCTTTCTTCTTACAGCGTCCCCTTCGAGCTTGGAAGTGTATCCTGGTAAGGGTCCTTCCTGATAGCCATCTTTATTGATCGGGCAAATGCCTTAAATATTCCTTCAATCTTGTGGTGTTCGTTGGTGCCTTCAGCCCAAATATTAAGATTGCAACGGGCAGCATCTGAAAATGACTTGAAGAAATGGTGAAAGAGCTCAGTCGGCACATCACCAACGTATTCGCGTTGAAACTCTGCTTCCCATACAAGCCATGGTCTTCCACCGAAATCGATGGCAACCTGAGCCAGACAATCGTCCATTGGAAGACAATATCCGTATCGTTCGATGCCGCGCTTGCTTCCAAGGGCTTTTAGTACAACTTCACCCAACGCAATGGCAGTATCTTCCACCGTGTGGTGTTCATCAACTTCAAGATCACCAATAACCTGGACTGTCAGATCACAGCCAGAATGGGTGGATATTTGTTGCAACATATGGTCAAAGAAGTGCAATCCTGTCGAAATCCTTCCTGTTCCTTTTCCTGCCAGGTTGATTTCAACGAAGATATTGGTTTCTTTCGTTTCGCGATTGACAGACGCTTTTCGTTCGAGATCAGACAAGAAAAGGAAGATCTCTTCCCAATTATCTGTCACAATTGCGCAGTATGAAGATAGATTGCTTTCGATCAGATCATCAGCCCTTGATTCCGGAGCGAAGTAAATGGCTTTGGAACCAAGATTTTTGGCCAATTGAACATCGGTGAGTCGATCTCCAATGACGAATGAGTTGGCAAGATCGTAGCTGTCATCCAGGTATTCTGTCAACATTCCAATTTCAGGCTTTCTTGTTGGTGCCTGATCTTCGGGGAAAGAACAGTCAATAAATATTCGTTTGAAGGTGATCCCTTCGTTCTCAAAGGCCTTCAGTACTTTACCTTGAACCAGGTGGAAATTTTCTTCTGGATAGTCCTCACTTCCCATCCCATCCTGGTTGGAGACCATCACGAGTTCGTAATCGAAATGGTTGACGATGGCATTCAGATGACGGAAAACTCCTGGTAAAAACTCAAGTTTTTCAAGGCTGTCGACCTGAAAATCATTCGATGGTTCGACGATTAAAGTGCCATCACGATCTATAAAAAGTACCTTTTTCATTTAGTTACGAGATATGAGTTATAAGACATGAGACATGAGACATAAGACATGAGAAATGAGATTCGAGGGAATTACAATCGAAGCGTTCTTCATTTTCAAATTTTCACATTTTCCAATTTACCAATTTCGCTTAGCGCATCGATCAGCAATGCATTTTCAGTTTCTGTGCCAACAGTTATTCGGAGACATTCCCCGCAAAGTGAGACTTTGGAACGATCCCGGACAATGATTTGCTTTTCGACCAGCGCGCTATAGATTGCTTTAGCTGCCGTGGTTTTTAAAAGGATAAAATTGGCATCACTGTTATAGAGTTGGATCGTCACGGGTAATTTTGCCAGTTCAATGGCAAGGATCTCCCTTTGTGAAAGGATTGTTTCTACCCATTCATTCTTTGTGCTTTCCGTCTGCAACTTCTCCAGCGCTTTATTTTGGGTAAGAAGATTGATGTTGTAAGGATATTTTATTTTGTTGAGAATTGAAATTATTTCGGGAGATGCAAAAGCCATCCCCAGCCTGATTCCGGCAAGTCCCCATGCTTTTGAGAGGGTCTGTAAAATGACCAGATTGGGATAGGATGCCAAATTATTCATAAGAGATTTCTCCGGGCAAAAGTCAATATATGCCTCATCCAGAACGACCAACCCGTTGAAATTTTGAATGATTCTAAGTATCTCCTTCTGATCCAGGGCATTCCCCGTAGGATTATTCGGTGAACAAAGGAAAATTAATTTGGTTGATGTGTCAATAGCCGAAAGGATTTTCCCGGCATTCAGGTGGAAGTCTTCTTCCAGCAAAACTTCATGATATGCAATATTGTTGATATCGGCAGCCACCCGATACATGCCGTAAGTGGGTGAAATAGCGACGACATTGTCTAATCCGGGTTCGCAAAATGCGCGAAATAGCAGGTCGATCGGTTCGTCACTGCCATTGCCCAGAAAGATTGAATCAGCAGAAATATTCTTCAGCTGACTAAGTCGATTTTTCAACTCTAGCTGACGCGGATCCGGATATCTGTTGTATGGAGCATTGAACGGATTTTCGTTGGCATCCAGAAAAACAGATGCCTCGCCTGTAAACTCATCCCGTGCAGAGGAGTATGGCTGCAGGGAGTGGATGTTCTTTCGTGTAATATTTTGTAAACTAAAACTCATGCTGTATCATTATTTCTTTATCCTGATTGTTACGGCATTTTTGTGCGCTTGCAGAAGTTCTGCTTCAGCCATGGTTTCGATGACCGGGCCCAATTGCTGCAATCCCTCTTTGGAAATTTCCTGGTAAGTAATTTTCTTGCAAAAGCTTTCCAGATTTAGTCCGCTAACCGATCTGGCCCAGCCGTTTGTCGGAAGGGTGTGGTTTGTGCCGGAAGCATAGTCACCGGCACTTTCAGGTGTATAATGGCCGATAAAGACAGATCCGGCATTGGTCACTTTTTCGGCTATTTCACCGGCATTATCGATTTGCAGTATCAGATGCTCAGGAGCATAAATATTTATGAACGCCAAAACTTCGTCCATAGAAGCAAGCAATATCATTCTGCTGTGGCCTAGCGCAGCGATGGCAATCTCCTTTCTGGGAAGTTGTTCCAGCTGGGAGTTGAGCTCAGCGTTAACTTTTTCAAGCATCATTTCAGAAGTGGTCACAAGTAGCACCTGACTGTCGGCTCCATGTTCAGCCTGAGACAGCAAATCGGATGCCACAAAAGCAGGATTCGCAGTAGAATCAGCTACTACAGCTAGTTCTGAAGGTCCTGCAGGCATATCGATCGAGCAGGTATTGAGTGAAACGTATTGCTTGGCAGCGGTAACCCAGGAGTTTCCCGGGCCGAATATTTTGTACACTTTAGGAACTGATACTGTCCCAAAAGCCATCGCAGCGATGGCCTGTATGCCTCCAATTTTGAATACTTTGGAAACGTTGCAGAGATGGGCAGCATAAAGAATGGCAGGATTTACACTGCCTGAAAGGTCAGGTGGAGTGCACAATATCACCTCCTGGCAACCAGCAATACGAGAGGGAAGGGCAAGCATCAACACCGTTGAAAAGAGGGGAGCCGAACCTCCGGGGATATACAATCCTACCTTTTCAATTGGGACACTTCTCTGCCAGCATTTTACGCCCGGATATGTCTCCACAACTTGAACATCATTTTTTTGTGACTTGTGAAAAGTATCGATGTTTTTAGCGGCAATCTGGATGGCTTGCGCTAAGGAGGGAGAGATTTGTGATTCTGCCCGGACTAATTCTTCCGCTGAAACCTGAAGTTTATCCACTTGAGTTCGATCGAATTTTACGGTATATTCCCGAACCGCAGCATCACCACGCAATCGAACATTTTGCATGACCTCTTCAACGACTGGAAATTTGTCGGAATAGTTGGCAAATGCGCGGGCAGTCAGCTGATCCCAGCTCTCTTTTTGCGGATAACGATAGATTTGCATGACCTTGATTAAAAGATAATTTTCTCTATGGGTAATACGAGAATTCCTTCAGCACCGTTTCTTTTCAGGTTACCAATCACTTCCCAGAATTCGGATTCTGCAATGACAGAATGTAGAGAACTCCATCCGGGTTTGGCCAATGGCATCAGGGTAGGGGAGGTCATGCCGGGAAGTACTTTGATGATCTGCTCCATCTTATCGTTGGGGGCGTTTAGCAGGATGTATTTTTTCCCTTTGCCATTTTCAACTGATTCAATCCGGAAAATCAATTCATCCAGAATGGCCTGTTTCTCCTTGGTGAGGGTTGGATTGGCAATCATAATGGCTTCTGACTTCATCACTACTTCGACCTCTTTCAGACGATTGCCAACCAGGGTGCTTCCAGAGCTGACAATGTCAAAGATGGCATCTGCAAGTCCGATCCCCGGAGCGATTTCCACTGATCCTGCAATAAAATGAATGTCGGCGTGAATGCCCTTTTTTATAAGAAAATCCTTCAATATAGTTGGGTATGAAGTCGCTATTTTTTTCCCTTCAAACCAATCTAATCCTATGTATTCAATGTCTTTGGGTAAGGCCAACGAGAGACGACATTTACTGAATCCAAGGCTTTTTACAACCTCGACTACCTTCTTTTGTTCTTCCATCTCATTTTTTCCGACTATGCCTACATCGGCGACGCCATCAGCCACGCACTGTGGGATATCATCATCACGGAGATAGAGAACCTCCAGAGGGAAATTTTTGGCCGATGAGATAAGTCTTCTTTTCCCCTCAATCAGTTTGATCCCAGTTTCTTCAAGAAGGAGTATCGAGTCTTCGTTCAATCGTCCCTTGGTTTGGATGGCAATGCGTAATTTCGTTTCCATATTTTTTAAATGAGAGCAGGCTTACCTTTTCGTGGTAAGCCTGCCAATGAAGTATTCAATATTTTTTGAATGATCAACTCCAGCTTACCTTATGGCAAGAAATGGTGGTGTCCCAGATGAAAGTTGATCTTTGTCATTTTATATTCTTTTTGCAATATTAAGTAAAAAAATGATAGGTGCGAAGTGCAAATGTGAATTATTTGTTATTTTGGAAGTGACTAAAGTGACTAAAATGAACTAAAGTGACTAAAGTTTTTCGAAAAGGCTAACAATATTATTAGACTCACTGCTCAATTTTATGGACGTTTATGCATTCTGGCAGCCAAGCTTTGCGATCTATTTCCTGTATAAACAACATGCAGGTAATTTGTTATACACCTCATCTGAAGCTTTATATTTTTCAGTGTCATGACCAGCCAAAGCTTCGGCTTTCTGAATGGCATCAGAATTTGTCCTGGAATTATCTAATTGAACCTGAAGTATTTTACTGCCGGAATTCCATTTTGCAGTGACCACCCCTGCAACCGCCTTGGCCGTGGTCTCAATTCGTTCCTGACACATTTCACAATTTCCGGATACTTTGATCGATAGTTGTGTTAGAGGTTTTTGAGGGTTCATGGTATCGTTACTCATTTTTTTGCTATCAGATACCTCATCGGCCGACTTTGCTCCGGTATTCATCATACTAGGTTTCCCTTCGAGTTGGGCTGAAGCATCTACGCTGAAAGCTCCTTGCGTAACGATTTCTTCCCCTTCATTTAACCCACTCATCACCACATAGCTGTTGCCCAACATAGTCCCTAGTTCAATTTCGCGAATTTTGAAGACCGGTTCGTCTGTTTCGGGTTGTTTTACGTAAACTACTGATCTTTTGCCAGTCCATAAAACAGACGAAATTGGAATAACCAGCTTTCCCTTGTCTTCAGTGAGGTTTGCTTTGACATTGCCTGTGGCAAACATTTCAGGCTTTAATTTTCCGCCTTGATTGTTCACCTCAACACGGACCTTGGCAACCCGACTCACTGGATCCATTACCGGATCGATGAATGAGATCTTACCAGAGTAATCAACTCCAGGGAGTGCCTGAATAGAAAATTCAACAGTTTGTCCCTGTGATAGATAGGAAAGATCAGTTTCGTAGGCATCAAACATGATCCAGATATGAGTAAGATCGGCTACTTCAAAGAGTACCGATCCGGGGGAAACATAGTCACCCGTGTTAATTCGTCTCGCCGAAACGATACCTGTCGTATTGGCGAAAATTTCAAATTCCGATTTTATTTTGCCGGAAGTTTCTATGGCTGATATTTGATTTTCTGTTAGTTTCCACTGCCGGAGTTTTTCTTTGGATGCCTCATAAAGTGATGGTTGAGAAATCCTGGAGGAAGCTGTTTCAAGTAGTTCTTGTTGGGCTGTGATTAGCTCCGGTGAATAAATAACAGCCAAAGTCTGACCTTTGCGAACCGATTCTCCGGTAAAATTTACGTACAATTTCTCAATGCGTCCGGGTAGAAAGGATACCTGACTTTGTATTTGCCTTTCATCTGCCTGTACTTTTCCATACAGTCGGAGATCCTTAACAGGATTTTGCGTGGAAACGATAGAAGTTAGGACATTGGCCAGCTGAGCAGCCTCTTTGGTCATATGAATAGACCCAGGGTCAGTGGTCGGACCGCTCTGGCCCAGAGGAATCAGGTCCATAGCACAAATAGGGCATTTCCCCGGCTCTGACATTCTAATTTGCGGATGCATGGCGCACGTCCATATTGTAGATTTTGCAATTTCACTTTCAGGCTTAGTTGTAAGATCTTTGGCAGGATTGGCGTGAAAGAAGATCCATCCGAGAAATATGCCACCAGCTAGAATCAAGCTATAGCGGATATATGTATTTGAAAATATATTCTTCATAATAATTGAGTTTCAAATTACTGAATTTGTGTGATTGCCATTAATCGTTTGAGCCATGCAATGGATGTATTATAGTCGGCAACAGCCTCTACCTGTTTGAACTGGTAGTCCAGAGATTGCTGCCTGATACGCAAAATGTCGCTCAGACTGGTTCCCGAGGAGGCAAAACTTTTCACCATTATTTCAATCGATCTTACTGTTAGCTGATTCTGCCCGGCATAAAGTTTAATTCGCCGTTGTGCATCCTGATATAATTGTAAGGCTTGATAATACTCAGTTTGCAGCGAGTTGGAAACTGCCTTATAGTTTTGTGCATTGGCCGATTTCAGATAGTCAGCCTCAGCACGCATGGCCTTGTATTTTTTACGGTAAATAGGTAATGTGGCAGTTACCATAGGCATGACCATGTCCTTCCCGTTCATAGAAGAGGTTGACATTTCGCTTTTGTTGATGAGCGAATAATTCAGCCCCAAACCAATCATTGGATAGCTCATTTTTGTGACCATTTGTTTGCGTGCCTCCAGTGATTGCTGCTCAAGCTGCAGCATGTAAAGCATTGGGTTGTTGCTTAGGATTGTGTCAGATATGGCCAAAAATGAAGCGTTAAGATCTTCTGCCTTCAAAGTATCAGGGATAGACACGAGAGTGGTTAGCGGTCGGTTGAGATAACCGTTTATCTGAGCAGCATTTGTCTGCAATTGAGTTCTTTGCAATTCAATGTTGTTCTGAAGGTCAGCAATTTCGATTTGAATCCGGTACACATCCGAAAGTCCTGAACTTCCTGATGACGATCCCATTGAATTTCCACCCATGGATGCTGCAGGTTGGTTTGAAGCAGCACCGGCAGCATTGCCAGCACTTCCAGCCATGCCATTCATACCGGATAACCCGGAAGCCGAACTTTGTCCGGTTGTTGATTTTATTACACCATCCGAAGGGCCAGAAATGTTGTTCGCTGCAGGAGCAGCTTTAAATCTGACAATGGCTAACCGCTCAATTGTGCGTAGCAGTTCAATGTTTTTCTCTGAAATGCGGATGTTCTGTTTGATCTTATTTAATTCATACCAATTTCGTTGCACATCAAAAAATAGCTGGAATTTGGTATCACGAAAAATTTCATATTTCGCCTTGGCCATCAAGCTCATTTCATCTTTTGCATTCTTGAGCACGCCAAGCCATGGAAACATCTGCATGAGACGAATATCTGCCACTTGATTGCCTCCCAATTGCTCCATCGGACTTAGAAATATCCCCAAACTAATCTCCGGATCCGGCAAGCTTCCAACTTGCGGTACTTTCTGAAGAGCTGCCTGATATTCTGCAAATCGTTGAAGAACAGTTGGATTATTTTTAGATGCAATTTCAAGGTATCTAAATAAAGAATCAGATCGTTCCTGCCCATGGCCAAAATACCAGATGCATAATGCAAGCATGGTGCACAGTATTTTTTTATATGCCGGATTTTTCATCGTTTCCTTGGTTGTAAATTATTTGTTCATTAAACTGCTTGTCATGCGAAACAGCATTTTCTCTCCACATGGATTGAAACATCGGTACAACAAAGACGGTCATGACTTGAATGATCATGCCTCCAAACAAGGGAATTGCCATTGGGATCATGATGTCTGAACCTTTGCCATTGGAAGAAAGAACTGGAAGTAATGCGATGACTGCAACTGCGGTGGTCATCATGGCAGGTCTCACGCGTTTCATTCCGGCAGTAACCACTGCTTCACGAACTTCATGAACCGTGGCCGGATGGTGGTCTTCGAATACCTGGTGAATGTAGGTTCCCATAATAACCCCATCATTGGTGGCTATCCCGAAGAGGGCGATAAAGCCTACCCAGACAGCAACACTCAGATTCACGGGGTGCATCTGGAACATATCGCGCAAGTTTATGCCGGCAACCTGGAAGTTTAGAAACCAGTCCTGGCCATAGAGCCACAGCATGATAAATCCGCCGGCAAAAGCGACAAACACTCCTGAAAAATGTATCAAAGATGCTGTTACAGTTCGAAACTGGAAGAATAGCAGTAACAGAATTAACAGTAAACTGATGGGAATGACGATCGCCAGTCGTTTGGTTGCTCTTATCTGATGCTCATAGTTTCCTGCAAATTTATAAGATACACCTGTTGGTAATATGAGTGCACCAGAGCTTATTTTCTGCTGCAAGATTTTGGTTGCCTCTACAACAACATCCACCTCTGCCTTGCCTTCATTTTTATCAAAAATTACATACCCATTCAGGAAAGTATTTTCGCTTCGTATCATTTGAGCTCCGCGGGTATATCCAATATCTGCAATTTGTCCTAAGGGTATCTGAACGCCATTGATTGCCGGGATGAGAATTCGTTTCATGTCATCCGGATTGTCACGCAACTCGCGGGCATACCTAACCCTTATCGGGAAGCGCTCCCGTCCTTCGACTGAATTGCTCAGCGACATTCCACCAACAGCTACCTGAAGTATTTCCTGCACATCGCTGACTGTCATACCGTACCTTGCCATTGCTTCACGGTTGAGTTTGATTTCAAGATAGGGTGCCCCGACAGCACGATCGTAAAACACTGCTGATGCCTTAATGGAAGGTACTTCTTTCAGTGCTTGTTCCAATTGCATCCCTCCCTTTTCAATGGCATCAAGATCGGGTCCGTACACTTTCAATCCCATGGGTGCCCGCATTCCTGTCGATAACATGACCAATCGCGCCTCAATTGGCTGCAATTTTGGTGCGGAAGTCAGTCCCGGAATATTGGTCACTTTTACTATCTCATTCCAAATATCAACTGGCTTTTTTATCTCCGGTCTCCATTGACGGAAATACTCCCCATTTTCACTTTTTATAAGGCTATCGGCAGGGATGGCCCTGAAAGCCTCTTTCTTTAGATTGTATTTAGATCCATTTTTCAACAGATAACTGCCATTCCTATCAACTTTGAACTGCATCCGATGTCCGTTTTCGTCCAGTATATATTCGGGGCGATAGTTAATGGTATTCTCAAACATTTGAACAGGTGCCGGATCCAGAGCCGAATTAACCCGGCCCCACTTGCCGACAGCTACTTCTACTTCCGGAATCACCGAAAGTAGTTTGTCAAGAGTCTCTATGTATTGGAGATTTTTCTCAATGCTTGAATGAGGCATGCTGGTAGGCATTAATAGAAAGGACCCTTCGTTGAGCGAGGGCATGAACTCATTGCCTGTCCCAGGAAAGAATTTCACCGGGCCTTGCCAGAATGCTGTTTGTCTGATGTTTTTCCATCCTATTTTTTCGGCGCCCAAGGCAAAAAAGTCAAAGGTTCTGTCAAACCCTAACCAGGCCAAAAGTCCAAAAAGCAATGTAATTGCAGGGATCATGAGAAACTGGCGCTTATGAGCCAAAGCCCAGCGCATGATTTGCTCGTAAAAATGAACCATTGACATCAATACCGACAGAATCAGTGCAATGACTCCACTAACAAAAATAAAATTGAGAAGCGAACTATTGTGGGCACCCAAAGGAAGCCACTCAATAGTCAGATACCAGGCCGCAACCAAAACAGTGATGGCAATATTCAAATAGTTGGGAAATTCCTTCCGATGTTCAGGCCATCTGTCGTCAAGCAAGTTGTTGATTCCGACAGCAACTAAAGCGAGGGCTGGCCATGTTTGCCATAGGATGATGCTCACCAAACCCGTTCCTATCAAAATGCCATTCCACACCCTTCTGACTTTTTTTGTGTCTATCCTTATTGAGAAGAAAAGGTAAGTAAGGGTAGGCAATACGACGATTCCCAGAATGAACGCTGATATCAATGCGAATGTTTTGGTAAATGCCAATGGGTGAAACAACTTTCCTTCGGCTGCCTGCATGGCAAAAACTGGTAGAAAGCTTACGATGGTGGTCGCGATTGAAGTGACTACGGCAGCACGTACTTCAGTGGTCGCAAGGTAAATAACAGAAATTAATTTATTTCCTCTTACACCTTTGTTTTCAGGCATTTCCAGATGCCTGAGAATATTTTCCACATCCACAATTCCAATATCAACCATCACACCAATGGCTATGGCAATCCCCGAAAGGGCAACGATGTTCGCCTCAATACCGAAAAGGTGCATCAGGATGAAGGTCATCAAAACACCAATGGGCAGGAGGCCGGCAACAATCAGGGAAGCTCTCAGATTCATGACCAGCACAATGATGACAAGGATACTAATCAAGATTTCATGAGATAATGCAGATTCAAGTGTGCCGATGGTCTCCATAATCAATCCGGTGCGGTCGTAAAAGGGAACAATTGTCACTTTGGAAACGGTTCCATTGGGCAAGGTCTTTTGCGGAAGGCCGGCCTCAAGTTCCTTGATTTTGTCTTTCACATTGTTGATGACTTCCATCGGATTGGAGCCGTATCTGGCCACGACCACTGCACCAACGGCTTCCGCTCCCGACTTGTCCAAACCGCCGCGACGTGTGGCAGGACCAAATACAACCCGGGCCACATCCTTTATGCGAACCGGGACATTGTTCCGCACTGCAACGACAGATATTTCGAGGTCATTCAAACTCTTGACATAACCCAAACCACGAATAATGTATTCCACATTGTTCAGTTCCATGGTTTCAGCGCCGATGTCGAGGTTGCTTTTGCGCACGGCATTCATGACGTCCATCACTGAAACGCTGAAAGCTTTTAAGGCCTCCGGATTCAGATCAATCTGGTACTCTTTTACAAAACCTCCGGCTGAGGCTACTTCAGAAACGCCATCTGCCGAAGCAAGCCCATATTTGACATAAAAATCCTGGATAGCTCTTAACTCCTGAGGATCCCAGCCGCCATTTGGCCGACCAGTATTAGGATCACGTCCTTCAAGAGTATACCAGAAAATCTGCCCCAGAGCAGTGGCATCTGGACCAAGCGTAGGTTGTACACCGGAAGGCAATGTGCCGGAAGGGAGCGAGCTGAGTTTTTCCAGAATTCTCGAGCGACTCCAGTAAAACTCAACGTTATCTTTAAAAATGATGTAAATGAATGACATTCCGAACATCGAGGTGCTTCTGATAGTTTGTACACCTGGAATGCCGAGCAATGCAGTGGTTAAAGGATAAGTAACCTGATCCTGAATATCTTTGGGAGAACGTCCCATCCACTCTGTTGCTACAATTTGCTGATTGTCACCAATATCCGGGATAGCATCTACTGCAATCGGGTCACGGGGAAGTATACTGGACTGCCAGTTAAATGGCATTACCACCATCCCATATACCACGAAGATGAGCAGAAAGATAAAGGTGATCAGCCGATTCTCGAGAAAATACCTGACGAGTCGGTTGAACATGGCACAAATGTGAAAATGTGAGAATGTGAAAATGAGAAAATTGGGAAATGTGAAATCTGCGAATAGCTAAATGTAGAAATCTTAGGAGTTCCTAATTTTCACATTTTCACATTTCCCAATTGATTCAGGGTTATCTGTATTTGCAGCAACCCGGCAGACTGTTGTAAGTTTTGGTATCTGCTTTGAATTTTTCGGTATCATGACCTACTGCAGCGATTTTTTTCTGGATATCATCACTTTTCACAACGGCAGGATCGTAGACTAGAGTCAAAACTTTGGTGCTTTTGTCCCATTCGGCTTTGGTAACACCTGCAACTTTGGCAGTTGTTTCGATGCGATCTTTACACATTCCACAGTTGCCTGAAACTTTGATGGTTTCAGTTTTGGAGGCGCCGGCTTTGGAACTAGCCTGAGCATTGATGGTTGAGACAAATAATATGGCCAAAAAGGCTATGGCTACTAATTTTAAAGTTTTCATTTTGATATTTTTTTGATTTGATTAATTAAATGCAATGACAAGACATGATTCGTTACAATTTGCAACGGATTGGGCAATACAACTCAAATAATCAAATAATGAAAACACAGATGAAGCTCTGTTTTACGGAATTATAACCATCGAAAACTGGTGGACCTACCATGGAGTGGTACGTCTTGGGGCTATAGATTTCGGAAGGATTACCTGAAGAAATAGCGACGAAATGGGCAAGGGCTAAAGACTGGACATTCTCAATTTCTTGAAAGGAAGGAAAATAGTTATGATCAGTTGAGCATGCCGCAATTCTGTTTTTGCAACAATCAACTTCAATGACTCCATTTGCTGGGCAAGGAGCTGAGTTGTCTTCCATTCCACAAGTGGCTTTCTCTCCTGTTATTGAGCATTTTACAGCAGCCAATTCACCACAGCAAATGTGAGAGGCAATTGTAAGATGGATCCCTGATACCAGGATCAATGCGGCGAATAATATGGAAACTGCTCTTTTCATCCAATCAATTAAACAAATTTTAGTTTAATCGCTTGACAAAATAAGTAATTTAATTTGATATTATTTCATTTTCCAAGAGAAATCGGTTAAAGGAACTTTTGGGTAAAGTCCCAAAAGATCACCAATGCGATTCGTCTAATTTTTCGTCTGAACCTTTGGTCGCTTTTTTCACTTTGTTTAAGAGACCTTTTGCTTTACTTTCTTTGCCGGTTTCAGTGCTGGCTTTCGCCTTTTCCGTGGTTGCCTTGGCTTTTTCATTGCTGGCAGTACCTTTCCCCTTGTCTGCCACTGTCGCATTCTTACCTTTGGCTATATTCCTGGCATCATTTGCCGTGCTTTTTGCATCACTTGCCGTACTTTTCGCATCTTTGACAGTACTTTTAGCGTCTTTTACAGTGCTATTTGCAATTTCAGCAGTGGCTTTCGGATTTTTCAGAAAGGCTTTTGGATTGGTAACCATAAATTTTGCAGTATTAAAAACACCCTTGCCTTTTTTGGCCGTCTCTTTGCCTTTTTCAGCGGTTGCTTTTCCCTTTTCAACAGTTGCTTTACTCTTTTCTACTGTTTCTTTTCCTTTTGCTATTGTGCTTTTCGTTTTGCCTGAGGGACCCTTGGTTTCCTGAGCTTTAAGATTGGATTGACACATAAATGAAACGAACACGGCACAAAATAAAAATGCTACAAATTTTTTCATTCTTTAAATTGGTTTAAATAAATATGAATAACAACCTCTTTTCTAATGCCAAAATTTCAATTATTGTTAAATATTGCACCATTTCCAAACTAAATATCTGTGCAATAATTTTTCAACTAAATGAATGATAGGCATATGTAATATTTGTTTATTAAAATATGAACAAACGAAAATAATGATTTATTATTCGAATAACGACGTAATATGATAAATACAAATAATTTTTATTGTGTATAAATAGAAGTATGTAGACGAAAAAAAGAAATCCATGAGACTAAACATAAGTTTAATATCATGGATGTACAATATCTTCAAAAAAGGGCTAAGCGGTAACCTCAGAATTACCTAACGCTATTCAAACATTCCCTTAACCCGATCAAAGAAATTTCTTTCTTTGGTCTCTTCAGGGACAAGAAAATTTGGTAATTGTTGCAGTCTTTCAAGTTGCTTTTTCTCTTCGGAGGAGAGTTTTTGCGGTACCCAGGCATGAATTTTTACCAGTAAATCTCCTTTACCATATCCGTTCACATCAGGGATTCCTTTTCCGCGCAGGCGAAGGATCTTTTCAGGTTGGGTTCCGGCTTCGATCTTAACCTTTACTTTTCCATCGATGGTAGGTATTTCGGCAGTCAGGCCCAAGGCCAGATCAGGGAATGAAAGAAACAGGTTGTAAATCAGGTCATTCTCATCTCTAATTAATTCTGGATGTTCCTCTTCAGCGATTAAAACTAGCAGATCGCCGGGAACGCCTCCACGTCTGGCAGCATTTCCTTTGCCACCTACAGAAAGTTGCATTCCTTCACCGACTCCAGCGGGAATTTTTATGGTTACGACCTCCTCACCTTGAACAAGTCCTTCGCCATAGCATTTCTCGCATTTTTGGGTAATAATTTTGCCTTCTCCGCTGCAAGTAGGGCAAGCAGAGGATTGTTGAATCTGTCCGAAGATGGAGTTACTGATCCTTGTTACCTGACCTGTTCCCTTGCAAGTGGCACAGTTTGTATGTCCGCTGCCATTTTTTGCACCACTGCCATGACAACTATCGCAGGAGACGTATTTCTTGACTTTTAATTTTTTCTCACATCCGTTGGCAACCTCGCTCAGGTTTAAAGTTACTTTGATTCTAAGGTTCGATCCTCTGTTGACGCGCTGCCCCCGTGAACCACCTCCTCCGAAGCCACCGAAGCCGCTAAAGCCACCTCCTCCTCCGCCGAAAATATCTCCAAAAGCGGAGAAGATGTCATCCATAGACATATTGTGTCCACTGAAACCACCTTGATTACCCATGCCGGCATGTCCAAATTGATCATATCTCTGCTTCTTCTCTTGACTGCTTAATATCTCGTAGGCTTCAGCAGCCTCTTTAAATTTCTCTTCAGAAGCCTTGTCACCCGGATTTTTGTCGGGATGAAATTGAATGGCCTTTTGGCGATAAGCTTTTTTGATCTCTTCGGCAGTTGCGCTTTTGGAGACTCCCAGGACTTCGTAATAATCTCTTTTAGACATTTCTAGTTTTTTTTCTTTTCGAAGGCGGATATTTATTCTCCTATCACAACTTTAGCATAACGTATAACTTTATCGTTCAGTATATAGCCTTTTTGAACAACTTCCACGATTTTACCTTTTAATTCATCCGACGGTGCAGGAATTTTGGTAATCGCCTCATGGTGATCAGTATCCAGTACCAAACCTTTGGCCTCCATTTCCACTACTCCGTTTTGCTTGGTAAAATCTTTAAATTTATTGTATATCAGACTGATGCCTTCTTTTGTTGTCTCAAGATTGACAGATGCTTCAATGGCATTCATGGCGCGCTCAACATCGTCAATTATTGGTAAAAAGTTGACAAGAAGAGACTCTGATGCATTCTTCATCAAATCCATCTTTTCCTTCAGCGTGCGTTTGCGGAAATTGTCAAATTCAGCCGACAGGCGAAGATATTTGTCATTGGAAGAGGCAAGATTGGCAGTTAGTTCAACTATTTTATTTGCCAATTCATTTTCGTTGTGCAAATTATCTTCTACAGTGCCATCAATTCCTTTCTCAGGTGCATTCGGGTTATTGGAAGCGGAACTGCCCTTTGAATTATTTGGCTCAACCGATCCTTTAATATTATACTTGTTTTCGTCCTTTTTCTTCATCATAATTCTTCAATTATTCCAATCTGTTTTAACCCTTCAAATAGTTTGCCACAAGGCAGGATTCGGACATTTTGACACAAAAAAAGGCCCAAAACTGACAGCTTACCTTCCTATTCCCTTCTGATTTTTGCCCCAATTGCATTTAACCGGACATCTATATTTTCGTAACCCCGATCTATCTGATCAATGTTGTCGATGGTTGAGACGCCGTTGGCGGAAAGAGCTGCGATGAGCAATGCCACTCCGGCACGGATGTCGGGTGAGGTCATGCGGGTTGCACGAAGAGGGTGGGAGCGATCGAGACCAATTACAGTAGCCCGGTGTGGATCGCAAAGGATGATTTTGGATCCCATATCAATCAACCTATCCACGAAAAAGAGTCGGCTTTCAAACATTTTCTGGTGGATTAGCACACTTCCTCTTGCTTGTATGGCCACTACAAGAAAAATACTCAATAAATCGGGGGTCAATCCTGGCCAGGGAGCATCAGCAATGGTCATGATCGAACCATCGATAAAGGACTCAATTTCATAATGATCCTGAACCGGAATATGAATGTCGTCGCCCTTTCTGAGTACATTAATTCCCATCTTGCGAAACGAATCCGGTATGATTCCTAAATGGTCGTAGGCAACATTTTTGATCAGCAGATCGGAAGAGGTCATCGCTGCCAGGCCGATGAAGCTTCCAACTTCAATCATGTCGGGCAGCAAACGGTGATCACATCCGTTCAATGAGGTGACTCCGTGAATATGCAGTAAATTGGAGCCAACCCCATCCATTCGGGCTCCCATTCGGATCAGCATGTAGCAAAGCTGCTGGACATAGGGTTCGCAGGCTGCATTGTAGATCGTGGTGGTGCCTTCGGCCATGACCGCAGCCATAATCAGATTGGCAGTACCGGTAACTGAGGCTTCATCCAGCAAAATATAGGCACCCTTAAGTTTTTTCACTTCAACACGGAAGAGTGCATTTTCAGCATCGAAAATAAAGGTAGCCCCCAGCGATTCAAATCCCCTGAAATGGGTGTCCAACCGCCGTCTGCCAATCTTGTCACCTCCTGGTTGAGGAATTGTTCCTTTGCCAAAGCGTGCCAGCATCGGACCAATAATCATTATGGATCCTCTTAATGCGCCTGCTTGCTGGAAAAACAATGGGGAAGTTAGGATGTCAATATCGACATTCTCCGCGCAAAAAGTATAGGTTCCTTTTTCCAGCCTTTCGACTGAAACGCCCAAATTTCTTAAGATATCAATGAGCTTTAGCACATCACTGATCTCAGGGATATTTGATATAGTAACTTTTTGGGGTGTGAGTAAAGTAGCGCAAATAACCTGCAATGCTTCATTTTTGGCACCCTGCGGTGTTAGCGTTCCAGCCAGGGAATGTCCTCCTTCGATGATGAATCTAGCCATGGCAAAAAGGGCAACTATTTGTGCTTCCGGTTCTGTCCGGAGCCTACTTTCGCCTTCTTTTTCTGGATCTTGATAATATCTGTCACCTCCTGGAGATGCATATCTTCACGTACTTTTAACCTGCCACGGGAAATCAGTTTAAGGTCATCAAAAATCTTTTCATCCTCAACCATGTCTTTGTTCCAGGTTAGGTAAGATTTCTTCATCTGATTGGCCAACTGTTCGGTGTTCTGTTCTTTGGCTGGACTTTCATCCTCCATTTTAGAGATATTGTCGATCAGCTGTTCCATGATTTTTCCATAATGACGGTATTTGATATCCGACTGATTGTATGGAATATGTTTGGGTTTTTCGGTAAAAGTCTCAGGAACCGGCGGTGCATAAGGATAATCGATGTCGAGTTTGAAGTCGGACATGATGGCAATATGGTCCCAAAGTTTGTGTTTGAAATCATTGATGTCACGAAGATAAGGATACATCATGCCCATGATGTCAATGATGGATTTTACCGCCAGATTGCGCTCATCGCGATCTTCAATTGTGAGAACGTGTTCGACCATTTTGTGAAGTGCCCTGCCATATTCAGGAAGCTTCATCTTGGTGCGCTGGGTATTATAATCTTTGAACATCGTGAATTTCAATTAAGTGCTTTCTAAAAAGCTATTTGTATATTATGGGACAAAGTTAAACATTTTGACGATCAATTTATCCGAT